>JAPKDL010000106.1 GCA_028822585.1 Alphaproteobacteria bacterium
TCCTGGTGGATTAAATCGCACATCCTGGTGTCCGTAACGACCTACGCCTTGGTGACCTTGGCCGCCATTGCAGGCTTGGCGGTGCTCTTGCAGGAACGCGCTTTGAAGACGCGGCAGCGTACGAGATTGACGGGACTTCTGCCCTCCATTGTTGGCGCGGAGACCATGCAGGTTCGGCTGATGGTTATGTCGGAAGTCATATTAGGCGCGGGATTGGCCACCGGCGCAGCCTCGCAATGGTTGATCATGGGCGAGCCCATTGGGCTCGACCACAAAACAGTGTTTGCGATCAGTGCGTTTGTTGTTATTGGCGCGCTTTTGATTGCGCATTTCCGAACGGGCGTCCGGGGGCGTCGCGCCGCGCGCCTGGCGTTGTTGGCGTATCTCCTGATTACCTTGGGGTATCCAGGGGTAAAATTTGTTTCGGAAGTCTTGATTAATTCCTGAGGACTCGTAATTTGTAAAAAAAATAGTCACATTTATTTGGTGCATAAATTATGGGCTTTCATATAGATTCGATAGCGATAGCGGACCCGGTTTTGCTGGCGCCTATGTCCGGTGTGAGCGATTCCCCCTTTCGCGAGACTGTCGCAAATTTAGGCGGCGGCTTGATGTTTTCAGAAATGATCGCCAGCCGGGAAGCCATTCGTGAAACCAGAAACGCGGCGAAAAAAGCGTCACGTGGCGTAACCGGTGACTCGCCACTGGCGGTTCAACTTGCCGGCCATGACCCGGAGGTCATGGGGGACGCGGCGCGGGTTTGTGTGGATAACGGCGCGGACATCATAGATTTGAATTTCGGATGTCCGGCGAAAAAGGTCGTTCATAAACGATGTGGTTCGGCGTTGATGCGCGATGAGGTGTTGTCGGCTGAAATATTCAGGGCGGTCGTGGCTGCGGTGGACGCGCCGGTGACACTGAAAATGCGTACGGGTTGGGATTCCGAAAACCGAAACGCCCCACGATTAGCGAGAATCGCCCAAGACTGTGGTATTCGCATGATCACGGTGCACGGTCGCACGCGTCAGCAGAAATATACCGGTCATGCGGATTGGGCGTTCATCCGTCAGGTAAAACAGGCGGTTTCCATTCCCGTGATTGCAAATGGCGATATAGTCGATGTCGACGATGTGCGGGAATGTCTGCGCCAATCAGGTGCCGATGGGGTTATGATCGGGCGCGGGGCGTATGGCCGACCTTGGTTCATTTCACAAATTATTGCATATTTACACACCGGCGTCGCACCGCCTCCGCCCTCTATCGAAACCCAGCGTGATGTTATCCTCGAACATTACGCAGCGATGTTGCGCCACCATGGAAATTGGCGTGGCGTTCGCGTCGCCAGAAAGCATATAGGATGGTATTCCAATGACTTGCCGGGCTCCTCTAGATTCCGGGGCCAGATAAACGGGATCGACGACCCACGCGAAGTGATGCAGGAAATTACCATGTTTTTTGATCGTGCTGCGGAAAGCGATCTGACCGTTGCGCCGTCCCGAAAGGCCGCGTGACATGGCTAGTGCTTCAGCGCGTGTTCCACCGTCGCCGATTATGACGCCGGACGCGATATTGTCATCATTGACTGAGCCGTTGTTCGTCGTCGACCCTCATGATGATGTTACTTATATCAATAGTGCGGCGGAACAGTTTTTCCACACCAGTGCGTCAGGTATTGCAGGCGTGAACCTGCAGGATATCGTCCCGCATGACAGTCCAATGTTGTCCTTGATACATAAAGTGCGCCGGTCTCAGAGCTCCATGTCGCAATACGGCGTCCAAATCACCACTCCAAAAATTGGCGAGCATCAAGTGGACATTGATGCGTCCCCGGTGACGGAGGCAGAGGGGGCGGTTGTTATAACGCTGCGCAAATGTTCCATCGCTGGAAAAATTGATCGGACCCTGACGCAGCGCGGTGCCGCGCGGTCGGTTTCTGCTATGGCGGGTATTCTGGCTCACGAAATTAAGAATCCTTTGTCCGGTGTGCGCGGCGCGGCGCAATTACTTGAACAATCCGTCAATGCAGATGACCATGAACTCACTCATTTGATTATTGAAGAAGTGGACCGTATCTGCGCATTGGTCGATCAAATGGAAGTCTTCGAAGACCGGCCCCGAATCGAGCGTGGCCCTGTAAACATTCATGAAGTCATGCACCATGTGGTCAAATTGGCCCAAAATGGCTTTGGATGCGACACCCGATTTATTGAAAACTATGACCCGTCTCTGCCACCGTCCTATGGCGACCGGGATCAGATGGTTCAGGTGTTTCTCAATCTCGTAAAAAACGCAGTTGAGGCGATTCCGGAAACGCGAAGTGGTGAAGTCTCCATCACTACAGCTTTTCAACATGGGGTAAAGATGGCGGCGTCGCATGGGGATTCGGTCGTGCATTTACCACTTGTGGTGACGGTTCAAGACAATGGGGAAGGTATTCCCGATGATTTGAAATCACACTTATTTGACCCCTTTATCACGACGAAACAAGGCGGCACCGGGCTTGGCTTGGCGCTGGTGGGAAAACTGGTTGGCGATCATGGTGGCGTTATCGATTATGATTCCTCGACTCAAGGAACGGCGTTTCGGGTCATGTTGCCCATGCTAAAGGAGCACATCTGAAATGACTGGTGAGACGATATTGATTGCGGATGATGATCGGGCCATTCGCACCGTCATAAGTCAGGCGCTTGGGCGTCTGGACTATGATGTGCGTACGACAGGAAACGCGGCGACTTTATGGCGTTGGGTTGCTGATGGCGAAGGAGATTTGGTGATCACCGACGTGGTGATGCCGGATGAAAACGGCCTAGATCTCGTTCCTCGAATTCGAAAAATCCGCCCGGAAATGCGGGTTATCGTCATGAGCGCGCAAAATACGCTTTTGACGGCGGTGAAGGCGACCGAACGCGGTGCCTTCGAATATTTACCGAAGCCTTTCGATTTGAAGGAGTTGGTGAATATTGTACAGCGCGCTTTAACGGAACGCGCGCGACCGTCCCAGGAAAAACAACCCTTTGAAGACGATGATACATTACCGTTAATCGGGCGTTCGCCGGCCATGCAGGATGTATACCGGGTCATGGCGCGCCTGATGGGCACCGATTTGACCGCGCTGATCGCGGGGGAATCCGGGACCGGCAAGGAACTCGTGGCCCGCGCCCTGCATGATTATGGCAAGCGGCGGAACGGCCCGTTCGTTGCGATTAATATGGCCGCTATTCCACGAGAATTAATTGAAAGTGAGTTGTTTGGGCATGAAAAAGGCGCCTTTACCGGCGCGACGATGCGCTATCAAGGACGCTTCGAGCAATCGGATGGAGGAACGTTGTTCCTGGACGAAATTGGCGACATGCCGATGGAAGCGCAAACGCGCTTGCTTCGCGTCATCCAGGAAGGCGAATACTGCCGGGTGGGCGGTCGGGCACCCATTCGCACTAATGTCAGAATTATTGCGGCGACGCATCGGGACTTACGTCAATACGTCACGCGCGGTCTGTTCCGGGAAGATTTGTATTATCGATTGAATGTCGTGCCCATTCGCGTGCCGCCGTTACGGGAACGTCCGGACGACATTCCTGATTTGATGAGATTCTTTTTTGCGCAAGGGGAAAAGGACGGTTTGCCGGTTAAATTCCTCGATTCCAGCGCTATGGCGCGGATGCAGTCTTATCGCTGGCCTGGCAATGTTCGGGAACTCGAAAATATGGTGCGGCGTTTATCGGCGGTTTATGCGGAAGAGACAATTGGCATTGAAACCATTGAAGCTGAACTTGCTGATGTCGGCGAAGCCTCCAATTCAGCGGAAGGCCCGCCAGATGATGAAAGCTTTCTTGAATCGGTGGAGCGGCACTTGCAGAATTATTTCGCTGCGCACCCGGATGGACTTCCCGCTGCGGGTTTGTACGACCGTGTCATTAAAGAGGTCGAACGCCCATTAATTGGACTTAGTCTTGCAGCGACGCGAGGGAATCAAATTCGTGCGGCTGAATTACTTGGCTTGAATCGAAATACGTTGCGCAAAAAAATCCGCGAATTGGACATTTCCGTCGTTCGGGGCGTAAAATAAGGGCATGCGGACACCCCGGTGATTGAGCCTAAGCAACGCGAAGGCGTATGGGGGATGGCGTTATGTATTTGCTCATTCCAATTAATGGCCAATTAATGACCCGTTTAATGAAATGACAACAGCGGAACCATCCGAATCGAACGCGACCGACGCGCCGTCAAGCGGCTCGGTAAACGGCCAATGGATTCGAAGCGTAGGTACGCGCATCGTCAGCCGAAATTTGACGCGCTTCTTTACTTTTGCGCTAAGTGTGGCGGCGCTCCTTAGCGGCATTGCGACCTATGCAGTTCTGACGCAAGCACCCGACGCGTTGACGTCTGAAAGTGGGGACAGCGGCGCGGGACGAATATATCTGCTGCTGAATCTTGATATGGGCTTAATGTTGTTGTTGGCAATTGTCATTGCGCGACGCATCGTGCGGCTGTGGATTGAACGCCGCCGTGGGTCGGCGGGATCAAAGTTGCATGTTCAATTGGTTGTCTTGTTTGGTGTTATTTCGGCGACACCGGCGATTGTTGTCGCCGTATTTTCCGCACTGTTCTTTAATTTTGGGCTGGAATCCTGGTTTAGCGAGCGGGTTCGCACCTCGTTGAGTGAATCCCGAGCCGTCGCGGAAGCCTATGTCAAAGAACACAAACGTAACATTGCTGCCGACGTATTACAGATGGCGCGAGACCTGGATAACCGGGCGCTAACGTTTCAGGCGGACAACAAGCGTCTGAATAAAATGGTGAATTTACAAGCGAGGGTACGAGGACTTACGGAGGCTGTTATATTTAACGGTGGAGGTGAGGTCATTGCGCGCTCGGGTTTGACCGGTGCCTTGGAATTTGAACCCGTGCCTGTTGACGCGTTGGAGAAGGCGCGGGTGGGGGAAGTCGCCGTATTGACCAGCCCCAGTGAAGACCGTGTCCGGGCGATGGTTCAGTTGGCGAATTTTTTCGATCACTATCTGTATGTAGGTAGGTTCGTAGACCCCACTGTCATTGGACATATGGAACGGACCACTGGCGCCGTGCGGCAGTTTGAGAGTTTGGAGTTGCGGCGTGAAGATTTGCAAATTCAATTCGCCATGGTGTTTGCGGTTGTTGCGTTACTGTTATTGCTTGCGGCGGTTTGGATAGGCTTGAATGTTGCGACGCGGCTATCTCATCCAATTGGTGTCCTGATTGCTGCGACCGAAAAAATTCGTAGTGGGGATATGTCAGCGCGCGTGCCGGAGCAGGACTTTGACGGCGATGAATTGGGATCGTTAAGCCGCGCCTTTAATAGGATGACCAGCGACCTTGAAACCAATAGGCAGGAACTGATTGAGGCGAATTTACAAGTGGATGCGCGGCGGGTGTTTAGTGAAACCGTATTGTCCGGCGTTTCCTCGGGTGTTATCGGCATGGATCATTTGGGGCGTATCAACCTCCCAAATCGCGCCGCGTCGAATTTGCTTGGTGTTGAACTGGACGCCATGACCGGGGCTCTGTTGGACGAAGCGGTACCGGAATTTGAAGGTTTGGTCGACGCGGCGCTTGAGTCTGGCGGTCACCGTCTGGTCGAACAGCAGATTAAAATAAAACCGGAAAATGACGTTCGCACCCTTTTGGTGCGCATTGGCGTATCTGTGATTGAAGACGACGTCACCGGCTATGTCGTGACCTTCGATGACATATCGGAATTATTAACCGCGCAGCGAAAGGCGGCGTGGGCGGATGTCGCACGGCGGATTGCGCATGAAATTAAAAATCCGTTGACCCCAATTCAGCTTTCGGCGGAACGGTTGAAACGAAAATACTTGAAGACGATCACGGATGATCCCGAAACATTCGAAATTTGCACAGATACAATCATTCGTCAGGTTGATGACATCGGTCGAATGGTCGACGAATTTTCGAATTTTGCCAGAATGCCAATGCCGGTGATGAGGTATGAAAATTTAACGAATTTATGTCGACAAGCGGTGTTTTTACAACGTAACGCGCATCGAAATATAGAATATGGCACGGTTATTCCCACCGAAATAATTTCCACGCACTGCGATGGACGACAAATCAGTCAGGCGGTGACAAATTTGTTGCAAAACGCCTATGACGCGATCGAAGGCGCGACAGGCGACCAAATTCCGTCAAAAGGTCGGATCACATTGTCGCTGGTGCGCCATGACGGTGAAATTGATATTATCGTCGATGATAACGGTCGAGGGTTACCAATTGAAAATAGAGATTCCCTGACGGAGCCATATGTGACATCAAGAGCTAAGGGTACGGGGCTCGGGCTGGCCATCGTCAAAAAAATCATGGAAGATCACATTGGTCGACTGACGTTAAAAGATGGCCCAGAAAGTGGTGCACGGATCAGCCTTGTTTTGCCAGCCACGCTGCAAGATGACGTGGTGCCAACCGGCCTGATGTGATTATTTTTATGAATATTACCCCTGCTGAATTCATATAATTGAAATGCCGCCAAGGCACTTTGTTAGGTTCGAAATATGGCGCACGACATTCTAATTGTAGACGATGAAGACGATATTCGGCGACAAATTGCAGGGGTATTGGAAGATGAGGGCTATGAAACCCGCCAGGCCGTCAATAGTGCGGAAGCCTTTGCGGCGATAAATGTGCGAAAGCCGAACCTTATCATCCTGGATGTTTGGTTGCGTAATTCTGAACATGATGGATTGCAGATACTGGAGATCATACGTCGTGAAAATGCTAACCAACAGGTCGTGATGATCAGTGGCCATGGCACGTTCGATATGGCGGTTACAGCGATAAAAATGGGCGCTTATGATTTTATCTCCAAACCGTTCAAGACAGATGTTCTTCTGCACACTGTGACGCGGACAGTCGAAGATACGCGTTTGCGACAGGAAAATGAGGATCTTCAACAACGCACGGGCGATGAAATCGATGAATTGATCGGTGTGTCGTCCGCTATCAATCACCTGAGGCAAAGCATTGATAAAGTGGCGCGCATGGACAGTCGGGTGTTGATTTCAGGGCCTCTTGGCGCGGGTAAAGGTGTTGCGGCTCGAATTTTGCATAAAAAGTCGCCGCGAAAAAATGGTCGCTTTATTGTGATGAATTGCGCCAGTCTTCAATCCGGCGATGTGGAGCGCACCTTGTTTGGTCGTGAAGCGGTGGATGGCGCATCTCGGGAAATTGGCGTTTTGGAAGAGGCGCATCGCGGGACATTATTGCTGGATGAAGTCGCTGATATGCCGTTGGAAACGCAAAGCAAGATGGCGCGGGTGCTGCAAAGCCAAAAATTTGAACGTCTCGATGGCGCAAACAAGGTTGAAGTCGATGTCCGGGTCTGTGCGACGACCAGGAAGGATTTGCGTCTGGAAATCGACGAAGGCCGGTTTCGGGAGGATTTATTTTACCGGTTGAACGTCGTGCCGCTGGAAATGACGGCGTTGGAAGCGCGCCGAGAAGATATTCCAGTCCTGTCGCAATATTTCATGGAGCGCATTAGCCATGCCAAGGGGCGACTGCCCCGAACGCTTGGCGATAATGCGTTGGCGGCGTTACAAAGCCACAATTGGCCGGGAAATGTCTGGGAATTGATAAACGTCATAGAACGACTGAGTTTGCTGGCGCCGGGTGAAATTACGGATGTCGTTCCCGCTGATGTGGTCCTGGAGGCGATTGGCGGAAAGACTTCTGTTGGGATGCAAGATGATTCGGTGCTGGATATTATGGAACAACCGTTGCGGGAGGCCCGAGAATCATTTGAGCGAAAATATCTCCTTTTTCATTTAACGAGATTTGGCGGAAATATTACCCGTGCAGCAGAATTTGTGGAAATGGATCGAGCAGCGTTGCACCGGAAACTTAAATCGCTTGGTGTGCAAAATGCGGTGCGTTCGTCCAAAGTGAACGCCTGACAGGCAATTTGACCGGAAAACGAGACAATGAAAGTAATCATTTGTGGTGCAGGGCAGGTAGGGTTCAATATCGCCCGTTACCTATCGTTGGAAAACAACGACGTGACGGTTATTGATCAATCCCCGGAATTGATCGGAAAAATAAACGATTCACTGGATGTTCAAGCCTTTGTGGGTCACGCAGCTCATCCTAATACGCTGGAACGCGCTGGCGCTGCTGACGCCGGCATGTTGATTGCGGTGACCTTAACCGACGAAGTTAACATGGTCGCCTGCCAGGTTGCGCATACGCTGTTTAATGTGCCGATGAAGATCGCCCGGGTGCGGCATCAAAGCTACCTCAATCCCGTATGGGCTGACTTGTTCAGCCATGATCACATGCCAATTGATGTGATTATATCACCGGAAATTGAAGTCGCCCTGGCCATTCGGCGGCGCCTTGGCGTGCCGGGCGCCATAGACATGATTCCCTTGGTTGATGACAAGGTTCGGGTCATCGGCGTTCGTTGTGAAGACACGTGTCCGATTATAAACACGCCGTTGCGGCAATTGACGGAACTTTTCCCGGATTTGAATATCAGGATCTTGGCAATCATTCGCGGCGACAGCAATTTTATTCCATCCTCCAACGATGAGATGAAGGAAGGGGACGCTGTTTATTTCGTCGCCGATGCGACGCATGTGCCCCGCGCGCTGGCGGCATTTGGCCATGAAGAACAGCAATCCCACCGCTTGATAATCGTGGGTGGTGGGAATATTGGATTGACCTTGGCGCAGGAAATCGAAGGGGACGACGATACGACCGCGCGAATTATTGAATTGAGCCGTGATCGCGCCCGCTTTGTGGCGGAATCGGTGCCAAACACCAATGTCATTCTTGGCGACGCCCTGGATGCGGAAATTCTCCGTGAAGCGGGCGTCGACAGCGCGGATACCATTGTGGCCGTGACCGAAGATGATGAAACCAATATTTTGGCGTCCTTGCTGGCGAAACGTTACGGCGTGGGCCGTGCGGTCACATTGATTAACAGCGCGACCTATGCGCCGTTAATCACCACCTTGGGGGTGGATATGGCGGTCAGTCCCCGGGCGATTACGGTGTCGACCATTCTGCAACATGTGCGGCGAGGGCGGATTCGCTCGGTCCATTCGCTTGGCGACGGTTTTGCGGAGATAATTGACGCGGAGGTGCTGACGACCTCGCCATTGGCCGGGCATTCCATTCAGGAAGCGAAATTGCCGGCCGATGTCATTGTAGGCGCCATTGTACGTGACGGCGCTGTTCTAATCCCCGGGTCCGAAACGATCTTCGAAACCGGCGACAGGGTGGTCCTGTTGGCGTCCGCCAAAGCGGTTCATAAAATTGAAAAACTGTTCGCGGTTCAGCTAGAATTTTTCTAATAAATTTAGATAGTTAAGCAAGAGTAAGGAAAGAATATGGGTCGCATAGCCTATGTCGACGGACGATACAGCCCTCATCAGGACGCGGCGGTGCATGTGGAGGACCGTGGATTTCAATTTTCCGACGGCGTCTACGAAGTCGCGGTGTGCATTGATGGAACATTGGTGGATTTGAACTCGCATTTGGATCGGTTGGAACGGTCCTTGTCGGAATTGGAAATAACGCCACCGACAACACGGAAGGTTCTGGAAATGTTGATGAAGCAGTTGCTGGCCCGCAATGGTGTGCGCGATGGGTTGGTATATATACAAGTTACCCGGGGGACGGCGCCGCGGGATCACGCTTTTCCGGCGAATGTGAAACCAACTTTGGTGATGACTACCAAGCGTGTCGATCATCTTCACCAGAAAAACATTCTAGAAGGCGTTAAAATCGTCACAACGCCGGACCTGAGATGGGCGCGATGTGATATTAAGTCGGTGTCGCTGTTGCCCAATTGTATTGCGAAAACTGAAGCGCGCCGTGCGGGCGCGGGGGAAGCGTGGATGGTTGACTCTGATGGATGCGTCACCGAAGGGACGTCTTCAAACGCCTGGATCGTCACCCATAACGACAAGCTGCTAACACGGGCTACAACCGACAATATCTTGCGCGGCGTCACACGCGGGACATTAATGGACCTTGCAAAGGAAATGTCGTTGACCTTCGAAGAACGTCCCTTCACCGTTGAAGAGGCAAAATCCGCGCGCGAAGCTTTTTCCTCCAGCGCAACCTCCTTTGTGACGCCCGTAGTTCAGATTGACAACACGGTCCTGGGGAACGGCGCGCCGGGGTTGTTCACCGAGCGATTACAGGGACGTTATTTCAAATATTGCGTGAACAAAGAGTCTGAGCTGTGACGCCAGACCGAAGTTGGCCGCCGAAAGAACCGCCGCGCGCGATTGTTTTCGATTGGGACAATACATTGGTGGAGACATGGCCGGTCATTCATGCTGCGCTGCATGAAACATTTGTGACTATGGATGTTGAGCCCTGGACGTTTG
>JAPKDL010000107.1 GCA_028822585.1 Alphaproteobacteria bacterium
ATGAACGGTTAATGGTGCGTATTCTCGCTTTTGCGCTGAATGCCCATGAGCAATTAGAATTTACCAGAGGCATTTCAACGAATGACGAGCCTGACATTTGGCAGAAAAGCCTGAGTGGCGAGCTTGAGTTGTGGGTTGCGCTGGGATTGCCGGGTGAGAAGATTGTTCGTCAATCCTGTGGCAAGGCCAACGAGGTGATTGTCTATTGTTACGGCGGCAGAACGGCTGAAATGTGGTGGGAGAAAATCAAAGACAGCACCACCCGATTTGATAACCTTCAGGTTATAAATTTTACAAAGAAGGACACCAGCGAACTGGGAAAACAGGCCGGTCGCTTAATGAAGCTGCAGGTTAATATTCAGGATGGCGATGTAATGGTCAGTGTTGATGACATCATCGTTAACGTTACCCCGGTCAAATGGAAAAATTCTGATCAATAAGCGTAAGGATTCCCTATTTATCTCACACTTGTGGGGAGATATCGCTGCGTCTAATGGGAATGCGAGTGGTGATGGGTTGCGAGATGTTGTTGCGATAAAAATGACCTCATCCCAAATCTCAAAAGCACAAAAATTCGCCCGTGAATGCGTCCGTAAGAAATACTAAAGGGTGTTGAGTGGAACCTACCAAGTGCTCGATAGACACTCGCGGATGCCGATACGCTTACGCTTGGCGCACCCGCCCATGAGCGTTGGTTCAAAATGTTTGTGGTGACCCTTTTTAAATTACATTTTTCCTATTTTTTATTCTAAGGCGCGGCAGGACTATTCAACGGATAGAGATGTTTAGTCCTTTCGGCGGCATTGGGCGGCGGAGAAAGAGCGCATCCAATCCGACCTGTAAGCCGGACGCTATCGCTGTGATCTCTTGTCTCGCATTACTCTTGCCGATGGTAGAGACATAGCCCTTGCCGAACGGCGTCAAAAGTGCCGCTTGAATCCACGGCGGGCGAAAATTGTTCGCGCGGCAACCTTCCTCTGACATCGCCCAACTCCACGGACATCACGAGATTTATGCGGCGAATCTATTGACAGGAATAATTAATTGTTGCAGCATAAATTACCACCATGACAGATATAAGGTATTAAGTTTATAACTAAATACGTGTACATTACCTAAATTGCAGCCAAATTCATTCGAAAGAAGAGGTAGGCATGAAACATCGTGGACTAATTTTAGGCGGATTGTTTTCCATCCTTTTAACTTTCATTTTTTTGATTCCGCCGGCATCGGCGGCGCAGAAAGGGACTTTGGTTGTCGCTCTTGATTCGCTGGGCGGTCAAAACATGGACCCAATTCTGGAAGGTCGGGCTTCGCATGCGCACTTTCAAGCGCCAATGTATGACTCCCTCGTTGGATTTAATTTTGAAAAGGGTGGTATTGGCCCAGGCGTCGCGGAACGGTGGGAACTCGCCAAGGATGGTCTGAGTTGGACTTTCTTTATTCGGAAAGGTCAGAAATGGCACAATGGTGACCCTCTCACGGCGCATGACGTTAAATTCAGTCTCGAACGAACCATGTCGAAAGAATCGGTAGCGTCCCGCTCGGCAGCGTTACGCCGAAATGTAAAGAATATCGAGGTGATCGACGATCATACCGTTCGGGTTAACACCAATGGCGTGCAAGTCCACTTTCCCGCGAGCATGAGCCGAGCGGTGTTCCAAGAAGGGCAGATGATGCCCAAGAAATACATCGAAAAGGTCGGTGCTGCGGAATTTCGCAAAAACCCGATTGGCAGCGGCCCTTGGAAATTCGTAAAAAGCGTGCCGGGGGACCGCGTCGAATACGAAGCGGTTGATTACCCGCATTGGCGCGGCAAACCTAATTTCAAACGGATGGTCATTCTCCTGGTGCCAGAGGAAAGCACCCGAGTCGCCATGGTCCGTACGGGCGAAGCGGCGATCGCCAGCATTAGTCCCGAGGCGATCAAGGAAGTGGAGGCGGCAAAACTGAAGATGATATCGGTGCCCGCAACGATGCAGGCTGTGTATTATTTATGGGGCACCTACAGGCCCGATCAAAAAGACAACCCTGTCGCCGATATTCGAGTGCGGCAAGCGCTTTCCATGGCCATTGACCGGCAACAAATCATCGACCATGTGATGAATGGAAAGGCCAGCTGGCCCATGCCGTTCGCGACCTTTGGGTACAGTGTCGATACGGACACGGAACGCTGGCGGGAATGGACGCGAAAAGCCTTTCGCTATGACCCGAAACGCGCGAAAGAGCTTCTCACCGAAGCCGGCTATCCAAATGGATTTGATCTGAAATTCGCCAATACGGCGCTTCCGGGAACGCCTTATATGGTTCAAATTGGGCTTACTGTCGCTGATTTTTGGTCGAAAATTGGGGTCAATATTAAATACAAACATTATGAGTGGGGCGCGTTTCGAGCCTTGCGCCGCGGGCAAAAGGAATTGAAGGGCGCAGCCTCAATGTATCGCACCGCAGGACGTCCGATCGCAGTGGCTAGATATACATCGGGTTTCATGAGTAAGAGTCTGTCGCATCTGTTTGGCAACACCAAAAAAGGTATGAACCTGTGTGACGAACTGTGTCAGTCATTTGATAAGCTCAGCTTGGAAGTAATACAGGCTCGGGACCCGGACGTTCGGGCAGAAAGAACTAACCGCATGATCGAGATGGTAGCGAATTCGTGGGTTGCGGTTCCCATCATCGAGGGAATGGGCTATTGGGCGATCAATCCCAAGATAGTAGGAGCGTTTAATCCGATCCCTGGCCGCCACGAGTTTGGCGACGTATTCGAGCGCATGCCACGGGCCGATCAAAAAGCCTGGCGATAACGGTAGGGTACCAAAGTATAGTCAATTCGCCAAAAGGTTCGTAGTACATGCGGCGTTATATTCTTCAGCGGTTATGGCAAGGCGTAATTCTGCTTATCCTGGTGACAACGATTGTCTTTTTCCTAGGGCGCCTTACGGGTAATCCAGCGGATCTAATGCTTCCCGAGGACGCCACTGAGGAAGACCGTCAGGCCCTGATCGAGACGTTAGGGCTTGACGCCCCTATACACGAACAATTCATTATTTTCATTTCCAACGCGGTGCGTGGCGATCTCGGGGATTCCCATAGATATCGGACGCCGGTCGTGGAAATTTTCTTTTCGCGTCTTCCTAATACCCTCATGATAGTTCCCGCCGCCATGATCCTCGCCATACTTATGGCTGTCCCGTTGGGGATTCTGTCAGCGCTGCGCCGAGGCGGCCTGATCGATAAATTCTCTGGAACCATCGCCGTTCTGGGGATAGCTACACCCAATTTTTGGCTTGGAATGGTGTTAATATATGTCTTCAGCGTCCAATTGGGCTGGTTACCTTCTGCCAGAATGGGCGGCTTTGAACACTATGTCCTGCCAACAATCACTTTAGGCACCTTTCTTGTCGCCGGTTTCATGCGTCTTATTCGTTCCAGCATGTTGGATATCCTGGATAGCGAATTTGTTAAACTGGCCCGGATTAAGGGCATGAGCGAGACGACCGTGGTTTGGAAACATTGTCTGCGGAACGCGTTGATTCCCGTGCTCACCTTGTGGGGTGTGTTCATGGGGGGGCTAGTGACCGGTGCCATCGTGACGGAGACCGTGTTCGCTTGGCCGGGCATAGGCCGACTGACCTATGAAGCCGTCATTTTTCGGGATTATCCACTTCTGCAGGCGGTAATCCTCATGGACGCCCTGCTTATCCTGCTAATCAATTTGATGGTCGATATTCTCTATGCCTATATTGATCCACGCATTCGTCTGGCGGAATAAATTTAACATGAGAAACTTGCCTTGGATACCTCTGACTATTATTAGCGTGATGCTGTTCATGGGGATATTCGCGCCCTTTCTTACCTCGTATTCACCAATTGACCAATCTCTCCCGGACAAACTTCTACCGCCCTTTTGGGAAGAGGGGGGGTCTATAAAACATCTCTTTGGGACCGATATTTTTGGACGGGACGTTCTCACTCGCCTGTACCACGGTGCCAGGGTCAGCCTGATCGTGACCGCCCTGGCGCTGCTGGTTGGCGGTGGCGTCGGACTCGTGATCGGCATTGTTTCCGGATATGTTGGCGGCCGCTTAGATAGCCTGCTGATGCGCATAGTGGACGCGGCCCTCGCCTTTCCTACTATTCTATTCGCGTTGTTGTTGGCGGTCACCATGGGTCAGGGTTTACGGACCATTGTCATCGCGATCAGCCTATTGCTTTGGGCTCGTTTCGCTCGGGTCGTGCGGGGCGAGGTCCTTGCCGTGAAGGAACGGGATTACGTCGCGCTCGCCAAGGTGCATGGCTGTTCGCCAGCGCGCATCATGGCGACCCATATCCTGCCGAACGTCTTGAACACGTTCATGGTGCTACTGACGCTGCACGTCGGCGTGGTGATAGTCGCCGAGGCATCTCTCAGTTTTCTTGGTGCTGGAATTCCACCGCCGACGCCATCCTGGGGCCTTATGGTCGCGGAGGGACGGGGGAAAATCTCCAGTGCTTGGTGGCTTTCGCTTATTCCAGGGGTCGCCATCACGCTGGTTGTACTCGCATTCAATCTGTTCGGCGATTGGCTCAGAGATCGTCTAGACCCGAAGCTGCGGCAATTGTAGCGGATTAATATGCAAACGGCGCTAATCATGGGGAGGCCAAGCAAAATGGAAAATCTTACGGAAGGCGAATATGAGTGACGACATAGTTCTCGACGTACACGATCTGCATACACATTTTTTCTTACGGCGCGGCGTCGTAAAAGCCGTGGATGGGGTTAGTTTTTCGCTCCGGCGAGGCGAAGTATTGGGATTAGTCGGGGAATCTGGCTGTGGTAAGAGTGTCACGGCCTTGTCGCTACTGCGTTTGCTTCCCAAAGGCGCGGCCCGAACGGTACAGGGAGAGATCGAGCTGGAGGGAGAAGACATTCTCAAAACATCCGATCGCGAGATGCGTCAAATTCGAGGCCGGAAGATTGCCATGATCTTGCAAGACCCTCAGACCTCTTTGAATCCAGTGTTCTCGATTGGAAACCAGCTCCGGGAAACCATCGCCAAGCATTTTCCGGGGCCCGGCGGTACCGTGACTCAACGAGCCATCGAGGCGTTACGCAACGTCAGATTGGCGGCACCTGAGCAACGGATGGATCAGTATCCGCACCAGTTGAGCGGTGGTATGAAGCAGCGGGTGGTTGGCGCTATCGCAATTAGCTGTGAGCCCCTAGTGATGATCGCCGACGAACCCACCACGGCTTTGGATGTTACGATCCAGTTGCAATATCTGAATTTGCTCAAGGAGCTTCAAGAGGCTTCCAACATGGCGATCCTTTTCATTACACACGACTTTGGCGTGGTGGCGAAAATGTGCGACCATGTCGCGGTCATGTATGCTGGGCGTATCGTCGAGAGAGGTCCAGTGCGTCAGGTGTTTGACAATCCCACCCATCCCTATACGCAGGCTTTGATCGCATCCGTGCCTAAGATGGGAGATCAGCGCGGTCGTTTGCATACTATTGAGGGCCAACCGCCGGAATTTTCCGACTTACCTGTTGGATGCCGGTTCGCACCACGTTGTGCCTTTGTAGAAGACAAATGTCTTTCGACTTACCCCACTGATTTCTCCGTCGGCAACGGGCATACGTCCGCCTGTTGGAAGCTGGAGAAACCCGAATGACCGAACCATTATTGCGCGTCGAAAATTTGCGTAAATACTTCGCTCATACCAAGGGCATCCTTGCCGCTAAAAACATGGGCCAGGTGAAAGCTGTCGACGATATTAATTTTACTATCGCGACGGGAGAGACACTGGGACTGGTGGGTGAATCAGGATGTGGAAAGACCACGACTTCTAAGTTAATCCTTCACTTGGAAAACCCAACCAGCGGAAAGGTGCTCCTACAGGGCAAACCAATTCATGGCATGGAGCGTGAGGCGCTGCGCGACTATCGCGCCGACGTGCAGGCTGTGTTCCAAGATCCGTGGTCGTCTCTCAACCCCCGCATGACAATCGGTAAAATCATTTCTGAATCCTTAACCGTTACTAAATGGGGTAAGCGCGCTGAAATTGAGGAACGGGTCCGGGATTTGCTGATTGAAGTTGGCCTACGTCCAGAGCACGCGCAGCAATATCCTCATGAATTTAGCGGCGGGCAACGTCAGCGTATCGCGCTGGCCAGCGCGCTGGCCTCTAAACCCAAACTTATCGTACTCGATGAACCTGTTTCCGCTCTGGATGTTTCCATACGAGCCCAGATCCTAAACTTGCTCAAGGACATTCAAGAACGTGAAAATGTCGCCTATTTATTAATCGCCCATAATTTGGCGACGGTAAGGCATATGGCACATCAGACGGCCGTGATGTACTTAGGTCAAATAGTCGAATACGCGCCCACTAAAAGCCTGTTCGATGATGTCCAACATCCGTATACCAAGGCACTCTTCTCAGCGGTTCTTCCTGACCATCCAGATTTGCAGAACGATGAAATCGTTCTTGCGGGAGAAGTTCCGTCGCCGCTCGATCCGCCGAGCGGGTGCCGCTTTCACACGCGATGCCCTTTTGTCATGCCCGAGTGTTCCCAAGAAGAGCCGCCATTGCGTGAAACCAAACCCGGCCACCTAGTGGCCTGCCATCTCTATCCGACAGCCTAATCATCTGATTGGCGCTTGATCGTTTCCAAGGTTGGCATACGGTATCGGTCTTCTGGGTTGAGCCAACCCTTGAAGGCGGGCTTGCGTTTCTCGGCGAAGGCGCTGCGAGATTCCATCAGGTCGGACTTGTCGCCATGGTCATGCAGGGCGGCGGCTAGCGTGCTCAAGTCTGGCGAAACCTTTGGGCGCATCTGGCGCATCATATGAACCGTGTTGACTCGTGATGCCGGCGGCAGAGTAAGCAAATGTTCCGCCATATCATATGCGGTCGGGATCAGTTCTTCGGGATCAACGAGGCGGTTGAGGAACCCAACTTCGTACAACCGCTCCGCGGTGAAGCGAAAACCAAGCGCCATTTCAGTTGCTATCGGATGGGGGAGGCCCGCAAAATGACCGTGATTGTACCCTCCCAGCAGCCATCTTTTAGCCTCGGAGACTTCGAAAACCGCTCCGCGCACCGCTACCCGCAGATCGGTTCGCTCCACCATCATAAAGCCGCCGCCCATAGCAAAGCCGTTGATCGCGGCGATCACCGGCTTTTCTAACACACCGGTCATAAATGGATCTTCCAGGGGTGGTGCAGCGCTGCCCGCTTTTCCCTTTTTAAGTGATTCTTTCATATCCTCACCAGCGCAGAACGCGCGTCCCGTGCCCGTGAATACAGCAACCTCCAGTCCAGGGTCTTCCTTGAAGGTGGTGAACGCTTTCGCCATTTCTAGGCGCAATTCTGCTCCCATGGCGTTCATCCGCTCAGGACGATTTAAGCGTACTAGCATAATTTGTCCCTGCCGGTCAGTCTCGACAACAGCCATTTCTCATCCTTCTTTCTGCAAGCCTTGCTGGTCGTTACCCGCCCCTAAGCACGCACCCGCTGTCGCTGGTCTCAAACGACCTTGTCGTCCCGCAAGCCTTGAATTTCCACCTCGGAGTATCCGATCTGGGTTAGTAGTGCATCTGTATGCTCGCCCAGTTTCGGCGCCACGCCGATATGGGCAGGGGTTTCTGAAAATTTCCACGGAGATCCATGGACCTTCGCCGTCTTGCCGTGTTCTGGATAGTCGACTTCGGTGACGTAACCGTTGGCGAGAACATCGGGATCGTTGGACGCCTCTAGCAGAGTGTTGATGGGCGCGGCGACGATATCGGTTTTACGCAATATTTCAACCCAGTGGTCGCGGCGGTCTCGTGCGAAGCAAACGTCGAGCAGCGCCAGCATTTCTTCACGTTTTTCATTTGAGGAGACGGCAACGCCAAGGTCGCCCAAGCCAATTGCCTCCATGTCTTCGTAAAACCCCAACGCGCTCATCGCGGCCCGCCATTTTCGTCCTTGAAGCTGGAACACGAACGGCTTGCCATCCTTATCCTCGAAGCTGGCGCTCATGCCGGGCCGTTTGGCGGTACCGTTGATTCGCGCCTGTCCGGTGACCGGGTTGCTATCGCGCCACATGGTCGTGGTCAATGTCCAACCCATGAGGCGAACCTGCGCGCCCAACAGCGACGTGTCGACCTTCTGGCCAACGCCCGTCGTTCGCGCGCAATGCAACGCTGCCAGGATACCGCCAAAGGTCAGAATCGCACAGCTCTCGTCGGCTACGGACACGATGCCCGTGCGTAGCGGTTGACCCGGCGTCGAATACGCCTCGGCAACGCCGCCCAACGCTTGCCCCATGGAATCCGTCCCCGGCAGCGCCGCGTGCGGACCGTCAGGACCGTAGCCAGAAATCGAGGCGTAAACGAGCTTTGGATTTATCGACTTTAGTTTTTCAAAGCCGAAACCGTTCTTTTCTGCTGCGCCGGGCCGAAAATTCTGACCGAATACATCGGCGTCGGCGACCAGCCTATAGAGTATTTCGCATCCGCGCGGGTCTTTGAGATTGAGGGTCAAGCTCTTCACGCCGCGATTGTTGGTCTCGAAATAGGAACTTGGATAACCAGGTACCTGTCCAGAAGTTCGCGAATTGTCGCCGATCCCTGGCAATTCGATCTTGACGACCTCCGCGCCTAAATCCGCCATCAGCATATAAGGAACCGTTCCGGCTTGCGCCGTCGAACAGGCAACAACCTTGACCCCGTCGAGCGGCCCTTTTGACTGTGTCATGATATTCGGCCCTTTCGCGCGGATATCCGCACGTTTTTTATCTTGTGGGAATGAATATGTTTAGTTGTAGATTAAGTTTATTTCTCTCGTCGGCACAACGCAACATTTTACTCTAACCATGAAGCCGCACGAGCCGTGTCAGGGGATCTAGCATGAGGCGGAGAGAGGGTCCGCCTAGAACCGCAGTTTTTCGAGGGTTTTAGAAACCACTCAAGCTGCTACCCATAAATCTACCCCCAAACAGGTTTTGCACTGAGCGTATAGTTGGGTCCTTGTGGCGGCTAAATGCTTCAAGGTGTTTTTCAAACCCTTATATTTAATCATCTCGACAACCATCTCTTCTGGCGTTTCGCGTCATCTATCGCACAGTCGCCGGAACTTATGGTATATGTTCCCACATCTCGGCCATCGGTATAGTTATATTTTTCTCGCACTGTTGCGCTACCGTTAATTAAATTCCTAGTCTAACCAGGCATTCACCCCTAGAGCACCAGCTGCTTTCACTTCTGGTGGCGCGCCGCTGTGCTCAAACGAATTACGGGCAAGCGTGGCAATCAGTTGATCGCTTAATCCCATTTCGTTGCGACAGAGTTCGTACTCGTCAAGGAGGCTCGGACCAAATAGCAAGGGATCGTCGCTACCTATGTCACACGGCACACCAGCCTCCAACATCTTTGGAAGGGGATGCGCTTCAATTGAAGGGAATACACTAAGCTGCAAGTTGGAAGATGGGCATATGTCGAGACAGATGTTGTCTCTCGCTAACCTATCTACGAGGGCAGGATCCTCTATAGCAAGCACACCATGCAACACCCGGTCGGCACCAAGACAGTCAATTGCGCTGGCTACAGAGGCGGGGCCGCCACCTTTAAAGGGGGCAATCTCACCGGCATGAGGCGTGGAGAGCAAGCCCACGTCCCTAGCCCCAATTTGGAACACTTGGTCAAATTGCTCTGGCGGAAACCCCTCTTCGTTACCGTGTAGCCCCAGCGCGACTATTCCAGGATACCGGCTGTTATAACACGCCATCCCACTCTCAATAATATGCTCGCCCGTTCGCACCAGTTGAGCCGTGACCCGCGCTCGTTTAAGCCCTTGTTCTAGAGGCATCGCGCGATCTATAGCCGACATGAATCCAATTCCAACGCCCGTGGCCCGACTCGCCGTTTCAGCTGCAGCGAGGGCAAATCGCCAACCCTCTTCTTGTGTTTGGAATAATTGATACGGGTCTCCATTGCGCAAGGAGCTATATCGATCGGCGTCGTATGCGGGTTCGATCCACCAGGCACCTTGCAACGCAGCATCTTCTGCCACCTCAAGGATAAGCCGCGCCAGATCATCTTGGGTGCGAATACAGTGGCAGGCAGCCCAATACACTTGGTTAAAGCCTCCAAAATTGTTGAATTTTTCACCGCGCGTATCCGCCGGGCGCTTGATATCGTAGCGTCCGCAAAGCTCACTTAGCGTCTCTGGTCGCATGGCACCTTCCAGGTGGATATGCAAATGTGCTTTAGGCAGGGATCGTAGATCTCGATTAATTGTCACGGCTATACAATCTTAAAAAATTTTGCCAATTGATAAACTGATAAGTAACATTAAATATCAAATGTGTCGGCACAAGATGCTATTTGGCGCTGTCAG
>JAPKDL010000247.1 GCA_028822585.1 Alphaproteobacteria bacterium
TCCCATCGGTAGTGATTCAAAAAGGACCTTCACTGTATAAAACACCGGACCAGAATCTTCATGTACGGACGCCGCCAGTGCCTGAATTTGCGATTCTTCTGTCACCATCCCGGTTACTTGAATTCCAGCAGCCGCAGCCACGGCGCTCAAATTTGTCGGCCCAGCGGTTGGCGTTGGTTGACCTCCGGTTTCACCGAACCGCTCATTGTCCAGAATGACAATGGCAAGGTTGCGAAGTTGTTGCGTCGCCACGGTGGTTAAGGACCCAAGTCCCATTAGCATTTCACCATCACCGGTAATGACGATGACACGTTTGTCAGGTTGCGCGGTCGCCAGCCCAATGCCAATCGGCACGGCAAGCCCCATGCCGCCTAGAAGTCCGAAATTTCGAGGACTGGGGCTGACGGCGGTAATGTCATAAGCGCACTGACCCAGCCCGGCGATTACCAGCGTATCGGTTGAACGTCGGGATAACAGCGCGTCGACGACATCTCGCCTGTGGAGCGTACCGATCATATTATTTGAACTCCTTTGCGCCAATTAATCGTTGTGACAACAACACGGCGACCGATTGATGTGTGTTAAATGCAAGCTGGGCCGCGGCGCCAACGACCTCGCCCACCTCTTCCGGGCGCTCAACACGAAATACTGTAACACCCATGGCTTCGAGCACGGGCCCTGCCGCCTGTCCCATGGGAGTCTGCCACGGATTGCCCTCAGCCCATTCACCCCGCATGGTGACAATGGTGAACAACGGCATGCGGGTCGCCATTGGCAACGCAAAGCCGTTAATGGTGTTGCCGACGCCACTGCTTTGCATTAATAAAACGCCCTTTTTGCCACCAAGCCAGGCGCCGGATAAGACGCCAATGCCCTCTTCCTCTGTCGTCAATGAGATGACCGTCATATCGTTCTGTTCGACGCATCGGTCGATAAGAGCCGCGTGACCTGCATCGGGAACATGGCAGATTTGCGTGAAATTTTGCGCCCGCAATACGTCGAATATCGCACTGGGCCAGTTAATTTTTGGTTCGGTCATATCGGCCTTGATGGTTGTTTTAGAGAAAAGGAAATGGCGTGAATAGATGGTTAATAGCCAAGCGCGCAGCCATCCTTGCGGGGATCAGACCCGCCTGTCAGGCGACCCTTTTCCCAATCGATCCAAATCGCCTGCGCCCCACCATGTGGCATAGCGGGCGTTCCGACCTTATGTCCGAGCGCTTGAAGGGCGTTGACGGTCGCCTGAGGAACGCCGCTTTCAATATCAACGACCCCTGATTTCGGGTCTGGAAAAATCCTGGCCAGATCTATCGATTCTTGAATGTCGAGTCCGAAGTCAATGAGATTACTAATAAAATGAGCATGGCCCGTGGCCTGATAATCCCCCCCCATTACGCCAAATGGCATAACAGCGCGCCCGTCCTTAACCACCATGCCCGGGATAATCGTGTGCATGGGACGCTTGTTGGGACCAATGCAATTGGCGTGTCCTGGTTCCACGACAAATCCACACCCACGATTGTGCAGCATTACGCCTGTCTTGGGACTCATGATGCCGCTGCCGAACCCTTTGAAGAGGGAATTGATAAAACTAACGGCGTTTCTATCCTTATCAACGACACATAAATACACCGTATCCGCATGTGTCGGCATTTGTACCGGTGGTAATTGAGGCATCGCTGAATCGAGGTTGATTTGGCCGCGCAACTCATCGATATGCTCGTCCGATAACATCCAATTACCCGGGACCTGTGCTAATCCAGGGTCGCCGACTAGGGCGTTCCGGTCACGATACGCCAACCGGCTGGCTTCAGCTTCAATATGTAGGCGCCGCGCGGAAAGTGGTTCATCGTCATCGAAGGAATATCCGGACAAAATCCGTAAAATTTCTAATGCTATAATACCCTGACCGTTGGGGGGACACTCGAAAACGTCGTATCCCC
>JAPKDL010000108.1 GCA_028822585.1 Alphaproteobacteria bacterium
GTGGTGTTTCTGGAAATGCGCATTCCGTTCCACGGCGACGCCTTTGCCTCCATGCAGACCGGGGCCAGTCAGACCACCCAGGATTTACGCAACGCCATAAGCAGCCTGTTGAACGAAGGCGGCGTCGCCGAATTTGCGCGTGGACCTAGCGCTACCCAGTATCTTGGCGAGGTCATACTTGCGCAGGCGAGCACACTAGGGTTCCAGGACGCATATTTCGTATTGGCCATTTTCGCCGCGTTAGGCGTCATTCCCGCGTGGATATTGTCCCGAACAAAATAAGACTTCGCTCCACCTACTGCGTGCTATCTTTTAGAACACTTGATTACGACGCCCGAATCGGCGAACACTTCCCGCTGGATACAGGGAGCGATAAGTCGTGGCTAGCCAATCTAGAATTCTTGTCCTTAATGGACCGAACTTGAATATGCTCGGCGTTCGTCAGCCTGAAATTTACGGCCACGCTACATTAGCTGATATAGAAACAATGTGCCGATCACATGGGGATACGCACGGTTTGGATATTGACTTTCGGCAAACCAATATCGAAGGCGAGTTAGTGACCTGGATTCAGCAAGCGCGCGGGACCCAGGATGGAATTGCGATTAACGCAGCCGCATTAACACATACATCTGTGGCGCTGCTGGACGCGTTGACCCTGGCGGAACTACCGGTGATCGAATTGCATTTATCGAATGTCTTCGCCCGTGACGTCTTCCGGCATCATAGCTATATTTCGCCCATCGCCACTGGCGTAATTTGTGGCTTTGGTGCCAACAGTTACATCTTGGCGCTTGACGCGCTGAGGGCAATTTTGGCGGAGGATTGACCTGTGACCGGCATTGACAGCGACGCCATTCGCGAACTCGCCAAACTCTTGGACGAAACCGGTTTAACCGAAATCGAAATTAATGAAGACGGGCGCGCAATCCGTGTGAGTCGCGCCGCTGCGGCGCCCGCCGCTTATGTGCCACCACCACCAGCCCCCATAGCGGCGGTGCCAGCGTTGGAACCCATACCAGCGGATGAACCGGGAACGGTGTCTTCGCCGATGGTCGGAACAGCGTATCTGGCATCAGGTCCCGGAGAAACAAATTTTGTGAAAATTGGCGACGTCGTCACACAGGGCCAGACATTGCTGATCATCGAAGCCATGAAAGTCATGAACCCCATAGAAGCGCCCAGCAGCGGCGTCGTGCGCCAAATTTTTGTCGAGGACGCGCAACCGGTCGAGTTTGGCGAAGCGCTCGTCGCACTGACGTAAGAAACGACGATGTTCGAAAAAATTCTCATCGCGAACCGGGGCGAAATTGCTTTGCGCATTCATCGCGCCTGCCGCGAAATGGGCATTCAAACGGTTGCGGTTCATTCCACTGCTGATGCCGACGCCATGCATGTCCGGTTGGCTGATGAATCAGTATGCATCGGCCCCCCGTCGCCAACCGAGAGCTATCTCAACGTGCCCGCAATCCTGTCCGCCGCAACAATCGCCGGTGCCGACGCCATCCATCCCGGCGTCGGATTTCTAGCGGAAAATGCAAATTTTGCCGAAATGGTGGAGGAACACGGGTTCACCTTCATTGGACCCTCAGCGGAACATATGCGTTTAATGGGCGACAAGATTACCGCCAAGCGCACGGCGGTTGATTTGAATATACCCGTCGTTCCAGGGTCGGACGGCAGTGTTGATGATGAAGACGAAGCCCTGCGCATCGCGAAAGAAATCGGCTACCCCGTTTTGATCAAAGCGTCGGCGGGTGGCGGCGGACGCGGCATGAAAGTATCACGCGGACCTAACGATTTGGGAGAAAGTCTGCGACTGTGCCGCACAGAGGCCAAGGCCAGCTTCGGTGATGATACGGTCTATATGGAGAAATATCTCGCCACGCCCCGACATATCGAAATACAGGTAATGGGCGACTCGCATGGCGACGTCGTACATTTTGGCGAACGGGATTGTTCGCTTCAACGGCGCCATCAAAAAATATTGGAAGAAGCACCTTCACCCGCGCTAAACGCCACATCACGGAATCGCATCGGTGAAACCGTGACCTCCGCGTTAAAGACCATGGGCTATCGCGGCGCCGGCACCATCGAATTCCTATACGAGAATAGCAAATTTTATTTCATCGAAATGAACACTCGTCTTCAGGTCGAACATTCCGTGTCAGAAATGATTAGCGGCATCGATTTAGTGCGCGAACAAATCCGTATCGCCAACGGCGCGCCGCTTGCTTTTACGCAATCAGATATTGTCTTGTCGGGTCACGCCATCGAATGCCGAATCAATGCTGAAAACCCAGAAACCTTTACCCCATCACCCGGGAAAGTGACGGATTATCACGCGCCTGGCGGCTTTGGCGTTCGGGTTGATTCCGCATTGTATTCGGGCAGCGCCGTCCCACCATATTATGACAGCCTCGTATCCAAACTCATTGTGCACGGCGCTAATCGCAACGAATGTCTGATGAGGCTACGCCGCGCCTTGGACGAATATGTCATCGGCGGAATAGAAACCACGATTCCCTTGCACCAACGATTAATGCACGAACAGGATTTTATAAACGGCAATTACGACATACACTGGCTAGAAGCCTATCTCGGCTTAAACAACTGAACTTTTATGGTGCGATTCGTCCATGGAGTTGCTTGAGCTATCGCCCGACATATTGCTACGGGCTTACGCCATTGGCGTCTTTCCCATGTCGGAGGACAGAAATGATCCGGAGCTGTTCTGGGTCGACCCCCGCACGCGTGGCATTATACCGCTGAACGACGTCCATGTTTCACGGCGCTTGGCAAAAACCATCCGCCAGCAACATTTTACCGTTACCTTCGACACCGCGTTCGAGGCCACCATGGAGGGCTGCGCGGAAAGCGCCGACGACCGCCCAAAAACCTGGATCAACGACCGCATTATAAAATTATACACATCGCTGCATAAAATTGGTCACGCCCACAGCATCGAATGCTGGCTGGATGGCGAAATGGTCGGTGGACTGTACGGAGTATCGTTGGGCGGCGCCTTTTTTGGCGAAAGCATGTACAGCCGCGAGCGCGACGCCAGTAAAGTCGCGTTGGTCCATCTGATTGCGCGTCTGCGTGGCGGTGGCTACGCGCTTTTGGATACGCAGTTCGTAACCGATCACCTGAAACAATTCGGGGCGGTTGAAATTACCCGCAACGATTACCGCCGACGTCTGGCGACCGCATTGGAATTGGACGCGAACTTCCATCATGATAAAGTCGGGGACGACATGTCGGCACTGCTGGCGTATAAACATGCCGAACGGGGGAACCAAACATTAATAACAGCGCTGAACAAATAGCGGATGTCATTGTCGTTGGCGGTGGCATGTTTGGTGCGGCTATCGCCTATGGCTTGTCGCGGGCGGGTGTCGATACGCTCATGTTGGACGGTCACGACAACAATTTGCGCGCCGCGCGGGGCAATTTTGGGCTGGTTTGGGTTCAATCCAAAGGCAAAGGCCTGCAACGCTACGCCGATTGGAGTAGGGAATCCGCTCGCCTGTGGTCCGGTTTTGCCGCGGAACTGACGGACATCACCGGTGTTTCCATTGCGCATCGCAACGACGGCGGCATGATGCTTCTGCTCGGCGATGAGGAAGTGGAAAAACGCAAAATCGAAATCGCCGAGATGAGCAAACAATCCGGCGCAACGGGCTACGATTGTGAAATTATCACCCACGCCGACATTCAAGCCTATTTCCCCGACATTAAATTAGGCAAGGCCGTAACAGGCGCTTCGTTTTGCCCGCATGATGGCGACGTGAACCCGCTGAAACTATTGCGCGCGATGCATTCCGGATTCGTAAATTCAGGCGGCCGGTATAAGTCACGCTGCACCGTCAACAACATCGATCACGCAAACGGCGTTTTTACCGCGAACACGCAACAAGGCCAATTCTCAGCGCCTAAAATCATCCTGGCCGCAGGACACGGCATCAGTCATTTGGCGGAAAGCGTCGGAATTGATGCGCCGATCCGTCCGCAACGCGGTCAGGTCTTGATTACCGAACGAATCCAGCAAGCCCTTCCCATTCCGCTCAACGGCGTGCGCCAAACCGATGAAGGCGGGTTTCAGTTTGGCAGTTCCGAAGAAGATATCGGATTCGACGATGGCACATCGCTAGACGTCGTCCAGAATATCGCGTCGCGAGCGGTGCAATCATTCCCGCAACTGAGCACCGTCCGATTGGTTCGGAATTGGGGCTGCGTGCGTGTCCTGACGCCAGACAAATGCGCGATTTACGAAGAATCTATTTCACACCCTGGTGCCTATGTCGCAACATCGCATAGCGGCGTCACCTTGGCGGCAATCAACGCGCGTCTGGTGTCCAAATGGATTGCGACCGGCGAACAACCCACCGACTTCAATCACTTTAGCGCAAGCAGGTTCCATGTTCAGGCGACATGATAAATCATCCCAAGCGAACGGCGATAACGTCACGATTTACTTCGAAGACGCGCCTATTATTTGCAAACCAACCGACAGTGTCGCGGCCGCCGTTCTATTATCCGATCCGGGATATACGCGGCGGACGCCAGTCACGAAAGCGCCACGGGCACCCTATTGCATGATGGGAACATGTTTCGAATGTCTCATGGACATCAATGGCGTCGAGAATCAGCAAGCCTGCATGGTTCCTGTGCGCGATGGAATGAAAGTACGCCGCCAAAACGGCGTTCCAGTTTTACCCGAGGATAGTAAGGAGCCAGAAAATGACTGACTCCGCCGACCTGATTGTCATTGGTGCCGGGCCCGCCGGATTAGCCGCCGCCTCTTTGGCGTCAAAGCATAACCTATCTATCATGTTATTAGACGAACAAGCCGCGCCCGGTGGGCAAATTTACCGCAACATTGAACACAATGTCACCCATGAGTCCGAAATCTGCGCCATTTTAGGAGCAGAATACGCCTACGGCGCCGCCTTGGCCGAAACCTGTCGTGCCTCTGACGTGACATATACGCCAGGCGCAACTGTTTGGCGGATCGACCCGGACGGCGGCGTCGCCTATTCCGTTGACGGCGCTGCACACACAGCGAAAGGTCGCCGGATCATTTTGGCGACCGGCGCCCTGGAACGCCCAGTTCCCATTCCTGGTTGGACATTGCCCGGCGTGATGACGGCAGGCGCGGCGCAGACCTTATTGAAATCTTCCGCGATGCTTCCATCTGGTCGGGTCGTTGTCGCAGGCGCCGGCCCGCTTGCAATGCTCGTGACACTGCAATTGATCGACGCTGGTGCCGATATCGCCGCCTTACTGGAAACAACGCGGAAACGCGACTACTTCAGCAATGCGATGTTGTTACCGGGCGCCATGGCGGGACAGGATTATCTCCGGCGCGGTATGGCCATGCGCCGTGCCATTCGCGCTTCCGGCGTACCGATTTATGGCGGTGTCACGGAATTGGAAGCGCGCGGCGACGGCCAGGTATCATCGGTACGGGGGCGTTCTGGCGGTGAACGCCTCACCTTCGAAATCGACACACTCTTATTACATGACGGCGTTGTTCCCAACATCCAGGCGACCCGCCAGGTGGGCTGCGAGCATGAATGGTATGACCCGCAACGTTATTGGCGCCCAGTCCGCGATAGCTGGGGCACCACATCCATTGACACAATCACGGTTGCGGGAGACGGCGCGGGAATTAGCGGCGCACGCGCAGCGGAATATCTGGGACAACTAGCCGCGCTGGACGCCGCCTGTCGGCTCGATAAAATAAACATGGCAGACCGGGATTCGGCAGCACGGCCCATCCGATCGGCGATGCAGCCGCATACGGCGATCCGTCCCTTATTGGATGGCATCTTCAGCCCCTCGTTCACCACGCCGCACGGTGACGATACCATCGTGTGCAGGTGTGAAGAAGTCACCGCAGGCGAAATCCGAACCGCCGTTGCGCAAGGCGTCATGGGGCCGAATCAGATCAAATCATTTACCCGATGCGGTATGGGGCCCTGCCAAGGTCGGAATTGCGGCCTTACCGTCGCGGAGTTAATTGCAGACGTTCAAGGCGTTCCGGTCTCCGACGTCGGCTATTTCCGGCTACGTCCCCCAATCAAACCGGTCACACTTGGCGAACTCGCCGCGATGGACTTCTCCGAAACGGACTCATAGACCTGACATGACCTATTTATTTAATCTGGGCGATCTCATCGACCCTGCAGCTGATTTGGATAAAGCTGCCCTTATTGACCTCAAAGACCCGGAAACGCCGCGCACCTATTCGTTTCGCGACGTCGACAACGCCGCCAACGCCGTCGCGCGCGGCTTAATTAAGCGGGGATTTCAACGGGGCGACCGCGTCGCCATCCTCTCCGAAAATCGCATGGAGTTTATTTCAGCGTATTTTGGGACAATGAAGGCCGGCATGGTCTCTGTTCCGGTGAATTTCAAGTTTCCGGGCGCGACCATCGAATTCATTCTACAGGACGCCGATATTAAATTTGTCTTCGCCGACGCGCAACAGACCGCGAAAGTCCCCACCGAATATGACATCGTAAACTTTGACGATGCGGACAACTACGCAGCGTTTTGCGACCCAGGGCCCTTCGACGCTGTCCGCGCCGACGCAGACGAAGTCGCCATGTTTCTATACACATCGGGGTCAACGGGACGCCCCAAGGGTGTACCTTTGACTCATGCTGGGCATTTATGGGTCGTCGAACAACGCATCGCGAAACGCCCCGACCCGGACCACCGGCTTATCGTTGCTGCGCCGCTATATCACATGAACGGGTTGGCAATTTTCAAGGTTGCGATGGCTGCGCATTTATCCGTCGTGTTGTTGCCCAAATTCTCCGCGCCCGCCTATATAAACGCAGTGGAAACCTATAAAGTGACATGGCTGACCTCCGTCGCCGCCATGATGGCGATGGTGGTGCGCGAAAAAAATGTGCTGGCGGCGACCGATTTATCTTCCGTTCGCATCATCCGCATGGGGTCAGCCCCCGTCAGTCAACAGTTGGTCGATGATTTGCGCGCGATGCTGCCGGGCACGGAAATCACCAACGGTTACGGCACAACCGAAGCGGGCCCCGTTGTGTATGGCCCGCATCCCGACGGCGTAAAGCAACCCGACATTTCCATCGGATATCCCTTGTCTCCGACCAGCGCACGACTCGCCGATGGCGACAATCTGGACGCGGATCACGGTGTCCTGCATTGCAAAAATCCCTCCGTCACGCCGGGCTATCACAATCTACCCGAAAAAAACGCGGAAGCGATGACCGCGGATGGCTGGTATGTCACCGGCGACGTTATGCGCCGGGATGAAGATGGCTTTCACTATTTTGTCGGGCGAACCGACGATATGTTCAATTGCGGCGGCGAAAATGTTTATCCTTCCGATGTTGAAAAAATGCTCGAACGTCACACCGGCATTGAACAAGCCTGTGTCGTGCCGGTGCCGGACGACATCAAAGGGTTCAAGCCCATCGCCTTTGTCGTCCCCCAGATTGGATCGGATTTAACCGAAGACGCGGTGAAACAATTCGCGTTGGAACACGGCCCGGCCTATCAACATCCCCGCACGGTCACGTTGATGGACAGCTTGCCTTTGACGGGCACCAACAAGGTGGATCGCAAGCGCTTGTTGGATTCTGTGTTGAATACCTAACGGAGAGAAAAATTGGCGAACCTAGACCTAACACTTGACCACACCGGCGTTGCCGTCCGAAATTTGGACGAGGCCGAAGCTGCGTATAAACGTCTTGGCTTCACATTGACCACCCGCAGCATTCATTCCGGTTCCGTCACACCTGGCGCGCCGGTGACGCCCTGGGGGTCTGGAAATTATTGTGCGATGTTCAGGGAAGGCTACCTGGAGATCATTGGAATCACCGATCCAAGTTTGTACAGCTCCACCGGTGATTTGTTGGATAAATATGAAGGGCAGCACATCGTGGCCTTTGGCAGTGGTGACGCAGATGTCGCGTATGAAGCGCTAAGCCAGCGTATCGATGGCGTCAGCCCGGCGGCGGCGTTGGAGCGTATGGCCGACTTTGGCCCCGATAATTCAGAGTCCAAATTGGCGCAGTTTCGCAACATTTACGTCGACCGCACCGCCATGCCTGAAGCGAAAATCATCTTTATCGAACACATCACGCCGGATGTTATATGGCAGCCGCATTTATTGGATCACCTCAACGGCGCGGTAAAATTGGCGGAAATTGCACTCTGCGTGCCCGACAAAGCGAATACCTGCGCGCGATTAAACAAAATTTTGGGCCGCGAACCGAAAGATTTGAACCCAGATTTTTCCGCTTATGAGATGGAACGAGGGCGGGTCTACGTCCTGAGTGAAAAGGGCCTCGCGTCTTGGGCGCCGGGCGTCACGCCGCCCGCCCTGCCCTATGCCGCCGGATTCGGTGTTGAAGTGACCGATCTTACGGCAACAAAATACTTTCTGGAGAGCAACAGCGTGACCTATCACGACCATCCGTACCCGGCAATTTGGGTCGGCCCGGAATTCACCCATGGACCGGTCGTTTCCTTTATTCAAAGTTGACCCATTACCGACAACCCATTATTTGAGAGGCAGTTAAATGCGCGCAGTCGTACTGCATGAACATGGCGGGCCCGAAAGTCTCGTCTATGAAGAAAATTTTCCAGATCCAATACCACGTCCCGGCGACGTGATTGTGAAAGTCAAAGCAACCTCGCTGAATTATCACGATATCTTCACGCGCAACGGTATGCCGGGCATCGAAATCGACATGCCGATGATCTGTGGCCTGGATGTCGCCGGTGAGATCGTCGAATTGGGATCCAACGTTAACGACTGGTCTATTGGCGACCGCGTCTTGGTCGACCCCAGAAACAGGGTGGAAGGCGGCCTGGTTGGCGAAACCATACATGGAGGTTTGGCCGAATTTTGCCGTGTTCCCGACCATCAATTGATCCTTATTCCCAACGATGTCACCTTTGCTCAAGCGGCCAGCCTGCCCGTGGCTTATGGCACGGCGCATCGGATGATGATCACCCATGGAAAAATTTTAGCGGGTGAGAAATGTTTGATCCTTGGTGCCAGCGGCGGCGTTGGCACCGGTTGCGTTCTGCTTGCCAAGATGGCCGGGGCGGAAGTCATAGTCTGCGCCAGCACCGAAGAAAAATTAGCGCGATTGAAAGAATACGGCGCGGATCACGGCATTAACTACATAACGTCAGACTTTCCGAAGGAAATCTGGAAACTCTACGACAAACCCAAACGCGTCGATTACAGCGGCGGCGTCGACATGGTCGTGAACTTTACCGGCGGCAACACCTGGGCACCGTCCTTAAAGGCGATGAAGCGCGGCGGCCGCATGATGACTTGTGGCGCAACAGCAGGTTATGATCCCAAGACAGACATTCGCTATATCTGGACCTTCGAATTGCAGTTGCTGGGGTCCAATAGCTGGGAACGAAGCGATTTGATTCAACTGATGGATTATATCCAGGACGGGAAAATGGCACCCGTCATTGACCAGGTGTTTCCGTTGACTGAATCGCGCGAGGCGTTGCGATTACTGGAAGACCGGGAAGTCTTCGGCAAGGTCGTCATCGAACCCTAAATTCACCCTATCGGAGCCCTAAATGAGCACAGAAATGAACATCGAGGAAGTACAAGCATCCCTCGATCGGTCGCCTTTTATTTCCTTCATGCAGTTGCAGGTCGTGTCCATCGACCAGGACAAACAACAAATCGCCTTAAAAATGCCCATGCGACCGGAATTCGAACGCGGCGCAGGCACCGGGCAATGGCATGGCGGTGCCATCGCTTCGCTGATCGATGTAGCAGGGGACTACGCGCTGGTCATGAAGGTAGGCGGCGGCGTGCCAACCGTCAATTTTCGCACGGACTATCTTCGCCCGTTGATGAACACCGACTTGACCGCCACCGCCACGGTGCGGCGCGCAGGCCGAACCATCGCAGTCGTCGACATCGACGTCACCAATGACGAGGGCAAACTATGCGCCGTGGGACGCGGCACTTATTTGCCCGTAGTGGGATAACCCTACCTAGATTCTATATTTTGAGCGGCCCTGTCTGGGCAGTGAACACAGGGTCGCGGCACCATTCGTAAGATGCGTCGAGATATACTTCCAAACCATTGCCGTCCAAATCGGCGAAATACAACGACTTGGTGACGCCATGATCGACATCTCGCACACTGATCCCGGCGGCTTACAAATCCCGTTTAGCTTGCTTCAAGGCGTCCATATCATCGCCGACTTTGAACGCGACATGCTGCAATCCAACCGCATCCTTGTCCGGTCCCATAGCATCCTC
>JAPKDL010000248.1 GCA_028822585.1 Alphaproteobacteria bacterium
GGTCTGGGCGAGGGTCGTAGATCGGAAGATGGATAGCGGTGAACTTGTTGCCGATCAGCAAGTATTAAACGAGCTATTAATTCGCGACCTTTTAATCAGGTACGAAGAGACGGTTTCCCCTTCCAAGCGCAGGGCAAAGGTAGAAAGCGACAAGATCGATCTGTTACTATGCCACAGTCTGCGCTCGTCGGTTTTTTTGTTCTACGATCAGGTTCAAACTTTCAATATAGGCCTTTAGCAAGAATACGTCCTGCAGGACTGCGGCATGGCGACGCTGCAGACTCTTACGGCAGATAAACGTTCCGCGCGGTTTCGCCCAGTTGCGAGCGCAGGATTGGTTGCGCGTCTTCGACAAAGTCGATCAGGCGCCGCCGTGTGTCGCGCGGGTCAATGATGTCTTCCACGTTGAAGGCGTGCGCCGTGCGGAACGGTGAGGATAGTTCTGTCAGCCGGGCTTCAATTTCCGCCCGTTTCGCCGCTGGATCGTCCGCGTTGTCAATTTCCCGGCGATAGGCCGCGTTGACGCCACCCTGGATGTGCATCGACCCCCATCGCGCCGACGGCCAGGCGACGCGGCGGTACAATCCATGCGGGCGGTAGCTCAATCCCCCGGCGACGCCGAAGGCCTGGCGAATGATCGCAGTGAAATACGGCATCTTACTCATCTGGTTGATGGCGGCCAGCGCTGCACCATCGCGCAAAATGCCTTTCTTTTCTTCTTCCAAGCCGACCATGAACCCAGGTTCATCACACAGATAAATCAGAGGCAGATGGAACACGTCGGCTAGCTGGATGAGGCGGCGCACCTTGTCAATTGCCGTGCTGTTGAGCGTGCCACCGTGGAAACGCGGATTGTTTGCCATGACCGCGACTGGATAGCCGTCGACCCGCGCCAACCCGGTCAATCGGGATCGTCCGTAATGTGGTTGAATTTCAAAGAAGCTGTCCTGGTCGAGGACGAGGTTCAGCAGTTTATGAACATCATAAATTTGACGTGGGTTTTCCGGGATGAAATCGACCAGTTCCTCCGCACGCCGGGCTGGGTCGTCTGTTGGGTCGACCCTGGGGGCCATTTCCCAAACATTTTGTGGCATATAGCTGAGGAACCGCTGGATCATGGCGAACGCTTCGGCTTCGGTTTTCGCCAGGTTTTGAATGACGCCGCTGGTGTTGACCTGAACCTTTTCGTTGCCGAGTTCTTCCTTGGTGATGTCCGCGCCCAGCGCCGCCTTGACCACCGGGGGGCCGCCGACAAACACCTGGCTAATGTTCTTGATCATAACGTTGAAATGGCACAGCGCCGCGTAGACGGCGGGCAACCCTGCGACGGACCCTAGCACGGCGGAGGCTACGGGAACCGTTTGCATCATTTCCACCCCGCGCGCGACGCGCCCGCCCGGCGTATACGTCATGCCCATTTTTTCAAAAGTGCGCACGCTGCCGCCCGAGGCGTCAATCAAACGGACATAGGGCAGACGGCTTTCAAAAGCGTAGCGTTCGCCATACCCAGATTTGTCTGCAACGTCGCCATCGGATGCGCCGCCGCGAATGGTGAAGTCGCCCCCATTGACGAACACCTTGCGTCCATTGATCTTGATCTTGCCAATCAACGTGTTCGCCGGCGTCAAACTCTTTAGTGAATTGCCGTTCCATTCCGGGGAGCCCGCCAGCACACCAATCTCGTCGAAACTGCCCTCATCGGCCAAGGCGTCGATGCGTTCGCGCACCGTCAATTTGCCTCGGCTATGTTGAAAGGCGATAGAATCGGGCCCGCCCATTTGACGGCCCAGCGCCTGACGGCGTTCCAATTCGGTGATTTGTTTATTTTTGGAAGGTTTGGTCATCGTGATAGATAGGCTCCGTTGTGGAGCCGCCAGCCTAGAGAGCGAGTGCGTTGAAAACCAGCCCAGGCGG
>JAPKDL010000109.1 GCA_028822585.1 Alphaproteobacteria bacterium
AGATTATGACCTTCATTGCGCTATGGCCTCGTCCTTAATTTAAATCAATCCGTCGAGTCCAGCGCCTCTGGCGGTCTTTGCACCTGCAGTCCTTTACGATAATTGTCGTGAAAAGTATCAAGAGTCTCCAGGATTAACGCGCGGCAGGTCTGCTCGACCATGCGTTCAAGAAGGAACTTAAGTCCGTTAAGGCCGCCGAATAGGGGGCCTGTGCTCAATGTCGCGGCCGCGCCCAGCACACTCACTCTGCCGAGAACCGGGCAACTTCCGGGCATGCGCTCCTGAAATTCGCAGGCGTCTCCCAGGTAAGGTTGATCTAGGAGCATTTCGTTTTCCTCGCCTTCCGGCGGTGTGAAACGGTCACGCCACAATAACATGTAAGGGGCGAGCGCAGACATTTCTGGGCGCTGGGCGATGTCCATGTCGAACCCGGTGCCGAAAATTATGAAATCAAATCGATGGTCGCCGCTGGACGTGGCGACCATCACTTTGTTAGCGTCCATATGGCTGGATACCCAAGGGCTACCGAGGCATAGGTGGAAATTGGAATGGTCGAGCGCCCGCTCGACCGTGTGTCGGGGTGGCGGGATCGATGTCTCGACAATGGTCTTTATGAATTGCCAGCGGTAAGAGTCGGGAAAGCTGGCGAAATGCCGCATGAAGCCAGCGTTCTCCAGGCCTCTTTTGGCGCTGAGCCAGGGTATTTCTGGACGGCGGCAGAACAACCAGGCGCTTGCCGCGCTATTCTCGATAGAAGTGATGGCGCTGTCGAAGGCGGAGGCCCCGGCGCCGAGGACGCCGACATCCGCGCCCCGCAATCGAGCGAAGTCGATTTCGTCTGAAGAATGAGCCCAGCGATCTGCTGGCAGATTCTTGACGATTGCCGTTGGAACATGGGCGCCGCCGCTGCCGAGTAAACCCGTCGCCAGGACGAGCCGACGCGTGAAGAGCGTTTCCGCCTTGCCACCCTGACGGATTGTGACACGCACCAGATCGCCGTCGCCGTCGATGGAAACGACTTCCGTATTGTTGCGCACCGGGATATCAAGAACATCACGGAACCATTTCAGGTACCGGAACCACTCCAGCCGTGGGACGCGGTCCAGTTCCGCCCACGCGGCGCAGCCAAACTTTGCCTCCCAGTATGCGTGTACGGAAACACTGGGGATGCCAAACTCAAGTCCGGTCAATTCCTTGGCGGTGCGCAACGTCTTCATGCGGGCGGAGGTCAACCATATCCCCTCCAGACCTTCCTGTGCCTGATCGAGAACCATAATATTTGTGATCTTGGATCGGATAAGTCCCCACGCAAGTCCCATCCCGTAAAGCCCCCCACCGACGATGAGGACATCGGTGACTGGCTTGCCATCTTTATCAGCCGCTGGCGGAACCCAGGGTTGGTAATAATCGTGGAAAATTTTGAGCTCGCGCCGCACCTGACGTTCGAGCCAGTCCAAACCACGAGCATCGTCGACACTCTCGTTCATCATAGGAAGCTATACATTCTTTGGGGACTGTTCAGAGATGCTGCGCTTTACTGTGTCCGAAATCCGGTCGGGTTTTGATCCAATTTCTTCTCGATGCCCTTGTACTGGTCTTGAATGTAGGCGCTGGTGGGGCGTGGTGTGAGGAACTTCAACCAAAGCCGCACCATGTGACGTCTTTTTCTTTTGTCCTCGTAATCTTCGAACTCGGTTCGACTGTGTAGAACCGTATAGTTGTTTACGAACTGAATGTCGCCCGGCTGCAGTTCCATATCGAACACCAGCGCTGGGTCATTCATGGTTTTGTCGATACAGGCTAGCGCCGCTGCCTTCAGGGGTGCCAGGGTTACATGTGGCGACTCGATGGCTTTTTGTATGGTGCCGCGGCGGAACGAGCAACTCAACACGTCGTCCGTCACGTCGAACACTGGACCGTTCCAGGTCTTCATGGCGCCAGCGGCCTCGGTAACGATATAAGGCAGGCCTTCATAAAGCGGCGGTAGAAATTCAGGGTGCTGGGCCAGGATCGTGTTGTGTACGGACATCGAGCTGACGACGCGGCTTAGTCCACCGGAGCGCCCCTGCCGCAGACACAACAGTGAGGTTATGTCGGCCCGGTCAACATGAAAATCCAATGTCGCGTTGGTTTGATAACCGCGCGTTCGGGTTGCCATCGGGTTTTCATTGCCATGGTCGAAGACGTGCCCCAGCATGTCGCCATAGACATTCTGCGAAATCGCCTGGCCCAAATGCGTGCCGATGCCCCATTTCATTAGGAATAAATCGTTGTCGTCGTAACGCGCGACCGGGATGCCGCGCAGTAAAGAGAAACCACGTCCGATCCGCACGGCTGCTTCGAGCGCCGCAAGGCGCGGGCCTAACACGGGCAGTGGAAAATCCGACTGGGAGATGTCCGACAATTTCCCATCTCGACCACGTACGCCCTGCAAGGCGCGGTCGAGATCGTCGATCTCTGCGTCGGTCAAAATTTGAACCCAATCGCCGTCCGCTTCAATGTCTGCGCGTGTCCAGGCGCTGGAATCTGTAATGGGGTGCCTTTGGATGTCGGTTGCAGTCATTCAAAATAATCCTGTTGCTGGGGCTAGAACGTTACTGTTGCGACCCGCACCGCGCCATCATGCATGACCGCCATGGCTTCGGTCCAGCGCCTTGGCACCTCTGGCGGCCCTAAGTTGTCCCCATGGCGGCGCAGTAATCCGCCCATATCGCCTCGGGTTGGCCCACTTGATAAATGAATTTCTTGAAGTAGCGCGCGTTCTTGAAATTAGGATTGTTGACTTCCGCGCGCGTCGGTCCTGTCGCCAGGTATTCCCGGTCGAAGATAGGCAGATCAATGCGCCCTTGTGTTGCAGGGTCCCGATAAACCGCTTTTAGGTCCTGGTCATTTTTGATTCGCTCCAGGTCGTCGAGCAAGCGTTTACGCATCATGATCACGCCGCGGTCACTGCAGCCAAGATGTTCTTTTGAACGATCCGCCATTTCACCTTGACCGACCCAGGCGGCAAAATCCTGGTTCATTGCGTGGCTGGTGATCCAGTCTCCGGTCTGCGCCAGCTCGGAATTTCATCCTACTTGAATGGGCGCATGTCCTGGGGCACGGGGTTATAGAACCAGCCGACGCTGAGCGTATTTCCATCGTCGATGGGAACCCGCCATTCGAAATAATTGCCGGTGAACAGCGAATTAGGTCGCAGACAATTGCGCCCGACTGTCCAGAGTGGGTTGGCCTCGTTCGTGTCGGCGCGGATTCGCTTGTATACGATTCCATGCTCGATTTCTTCGAAGTCGACTTTTAAATGCGTGGGCGCATAGGACTTGGTGTCACCGGTTTTCCCGGCGGCCCAATTGGAGTGCATCCATTCGAAATGCACTGGGTCGATGGAATTTTCCTGGCACTGAAACCAGTTGCAGGGAATTTCAGAGAAACCGATCTGTATGAAGCCATTGCCCCACTCAAACGGTTCATAATTGGGCACAAGCGGTGCGGGATCAGGTCCGAAATACGCCCAAACCAATCCGCCTTTGACCTCTACCGGATACGCCTTGATCCGGATTTTGTCCTTGAAGCGACCTTCGACGTCGTCGGTTTCTTCGAATGGTTGCGACACGCACGCGCCGGTATGGTCGAACAGCCAGCCATGATAGCAGCAGCGTAGGCCGCAGGTCTCCCGAAACCCGAATTTCATATCGGCGCGGCGATGCGGACAATGCCGGTCGATCAGCCCTGTCCAATTATCAGCGCTGTTCGCCAGCCAGGTGTCTGAAGTTCTCGACGCGTACCGGTTCATGTCGTCGCCGGTTGGCATGCGAGGAGAAAGAGTTATTGAACGTTGTTTGAGCGCGATTGGCCTGTCTTGTCTTATGGCCAATCAATTTATCACGGTGTGGCATCTGGCTTAACGCCTATACCAATGGGTTCATGCAGTTCTTCTGATACGTAGGACGATCACACAGCCGTTGATACCAGGCGTCCATATGCGGCGTCGCCGGGCGGTCATTCACCAATTCATACCAGCGGAACGCTTGCGGGCCCACGGGGATGTCGCCCATGGTCAAACGGTCGCCGGCGATGAAGTCTCGGTCTTTCAGATGATTGTCGAGCATCGCCCAGAATTTTATGCCGTCCTTGATCGCTGTATTTATTTTATCCATATCTCGGTCCGCCGGCTTGGTGCGCACCAAACCCCAAAATATCGGGAACATGAATGTTGCGACCGTTGTCAGTTGCCAATCCATCCAGGTGTCGGCGGTGGCGCGTGACTGGGGATCATCGGGGTACAATGTGCCCTGGCCGTGTTTTTCGCTTAAATAGCGGGTGATCGCGTTCGATTCCCACATGGTGAACCCGTCATCGTCAAGTGTCGGCACCAGGCCCATGGGGTTCTTGGCCCGGTATTCCGGGTCATCATTGCCGCCAAAGGGCCCGCCCAGATCGACTTGTTCGTATTCCAGCCCCATTTCGTCGGCGGCCCAAAGTGGCTTCATGACATTGCCGGACGTCCGACGGCCTATAATTGTCAGCATAATTGTTACCTTTGTAAAATTACGATGCGAGTTCTTCGATGACGTTGTCGCCCAGCCCAACCGACTTGGCGGCGGCCAGAATATCCGTCCAGGTTGCATCGTCAACGGGAACTCCACTGGCTTCGCGTTCCGCGCGCATCAGGCGTTCTGGGTCGCCAGGGATCAGAACCGGCTTGTTAGGATCAATGGGCCGCGTCGCCTTGATATAATTCAGGGTCGCGTCGATTTCAGATTTGAAGAAGCTTTCCTCAACCAGTTTTGTCGGGTCGATAATGATGCTCAACATGTTGTTCAAGGTCGTGTTGCGACCCGCGACTGTTTCCGGCCTTAAGGTTTGGCCGCCCGACATAACGCCCGCCAGCAATTCATTGATCAGCGCCAAACCGCCGCCTTTATGGCCGCCAAAGGGTTTCACGGCGCCTTTCGGTTCTTGATACATGACGTTGGGATCGGTTGTGTCCTGTCCATTCGAATCCAGCAAGATGCCATCGGGGACCTGTTCGCCTTTGTTCCGGGCGACGCGGACCTTGCCCATGGCGACGACGCTGGTGGCCATGTCGAGAATAGTCATTGGTTGGTTGTCGGTGGCGGGGATGCCTACGGTGTAGGGGTTGGTGGAATAGCGCGCTTCGGCGCCGCCATATGGCGCCACGGCGGGGCCATGGCCAACGACGTTGGTGTGATGCATGGAAACGAAACCGGCGCGTGCACAACGTTCCGCCCAGGCGCCGATACGGCACAGGTGAAACGAATTGCGAGTGGCGACAATAGCGACGCCATGTTTTTGCGCGCGTTCGATGCCCACATCCATGATTTCGCCGCCGATGACCTGGCCGAAGCCGGCCTGTCCGTCCATGACGACCAACGCGCCGCTATCAACGACCATTTTGGCATGGGCGTTGGGTTGCAACGCGCCCGTCAATACACAGGAGATATAGCGGGGGATCATGCCGACGCCGTGGCTGTCATGCCCCATCAGGTTTGCGTTGACCAGATTTTCCGACACCAGCGCTGGTTCCTCGCCGACGCTACCGGCGGCAGTGCAGATCGCTTCGACAACGCGCCGTAATTTCGTGTGCTCGATAATCTTCGTCATGATGTTTCTTTCGAATAAAGGGTCGCTGGAGGGAGGAGCGAGGGGTGAAAATTCCAGTGTCCAATTTCGGGCTGGGAATTTCATAAAAGGTTCAGTTAATGCGCCTCGTTCCAGTTGTCGCCGACGCCTGCATCGACGATCAGGGGCACGTTCAAGGATTGGCGGGGACCGACGGCGGTTTCCATAACTGTCTTCACAACGGCGATGGTGTCGTCAATCTGGCCCTCGGGTGTTTCGAACAGCAATTCATCGTGTACTTGCAGCAGCATCACCGCGTCGAGTTTGGCCGTCGCCAGCGCGGCCGGTACGCGGATCATGGCGCGTTTGATGATATCCGCTGCCGAACCTTGAATGGGCGCGTTGATCGCCTGACGTTCGGCATAGCTGCGCCGCATGCCGTTCTTGTCGTTGATGGTTGGCAAATGAATGCGGCGTCCGAACAACGTCGTGACATAGCCCGTCTTTTTGCACTGCGCCTTGGCGGCCTCCATATAACTTTGGATGCCGGGGTATCGTTCGAAATACGCTTCGATATAGGCTTTCGCTTCGCCAACGGGAACGTTGAGTTGCCGCCCCAGCCCGAACGCGCTGATGCCATATATAATGCCGAAATTGATTGCCTTGGCGTTGCGCCGCATAAGCGGATCCATGCCGTCGATGGGGATGCCGAAAACCTGACTGGCGGTCATCGCGTGAATGTCCTGACCGTCGCGAAAAGCATCCACCAACGCATCGATCCCGGCAATTTGCGCCAGCACGCGCAATTCAATTTGGGAATAATCCAGCGATAGCAACTTCTTGCCCTCGCCTGCGATGAAAGCGGCGCGGATTTTGCGGCCTTCTTCGGTGCGCACGGGAATGTTTTGCAAATTCGGGTCCGTTGACGACATGCGACCGGTCTGGGCGCCGGTCATGGCGTACGACGTGTGGATGCGGCCACTCTCAGGATTGATTTGTTCCACGAGCGCGTCTGCATAAGTGCTCTTCAACTTCGAGAGCTGGCGCCAATCGACAATCTTGCGGGGCAATTCGTGCCCCCCCGCCGCTAAATCTTCCAGAACCCTGGCGTCGGTCGCATAGGCGCCGGATTTGGTCTTTTTCGCGCCGGGCAGTCCCATCTTGCCAAACAGGATTTCGCCAAGTTGTTTTGGGGAACCCACGTTAAATTCCTCGCCCGCCAAAATATGAATTTCTTCCACCAACGTGGCCATGCGCCCGGCGAAGTCGTGGCTCAATGCTTTCAGCGTAACCTGATCGGCCAGGATGCCCGCGCGCTCCATATCCGCGACAATCGGCGTCAGCGGTCGCTCGATGGTTTCATATAACGTCACCATATGATTTTCGAGCAGGCGGGGTTTCAATTCTCGCCATAAACGGAGCGTTATATCCGCGTCTTCCGCCGCGTAATCCAACGCCTTGTCGAGTGGCACGTAATCAAATGTGACCTGCTTCTTGCCCGTGCCTGCGACATCACCGAATTTTATGTTGGTGTGGCCGAAATGCAGTTCCGCTAATTCGTCCATGCCGTGGCCATGCAATCCACCCTCCAGCACAAAGGACATCAACATGGTGTCGTCTACGGGCGTCAAACGAATGCCATATTTCAGCAGCACCAAGGTGTCGTATTTGATGTTGTGGCCGATTTTCAGGACAGATGGGTCCTCCAGCATCGGCTTGAGCAGCGTCAAGGCTCGATCCAATGGTATTTGTTTGATCTTATCGCTGTCGTCTGATGAATTCGCGTCAGCACCAAAATCCAAGGCGCCTTGTTCGCGCAATACTTTGTGCGCCACGGGGATATAGCACGCGCTTCCTGGCTCCACAGACAACGACACGCCGACCAATTCCGCCCGTGCGCCGTTAAGCGATGTTGTTTCCGTATCAAATGCCACGACCCCCGCCGCCGTGGCTTCATCAATCCATCGGACAAGGGCCGCTTCGTCCTGCACCAATTCGTAACTGACGTCTCCAACCGCCGCCGGTTCGACGTCGCCGGAATCCACCAATTGGCTTTCGATGCGGTTGACGATGGTCTTGAAACCTTGCGCCTTCATGAACCCGATCAGCGTTTCCGGGTCGGGCTTTTTGACCGCGAAGGCGGACAGCGGCGTTTCGACGGGCACGTCTTTTCGCAGTTCGACCAAGCGGCGGCTGATGCGCGCTTGGTCCGCGAACTCAATCAGGTTTTGGCGGCGTTTGGGTTGCTTGATTTCTTCCGCGCGGGCCAACAAAGATTCCAGGTCGCCGTATTCGTTGATCAATTGAGCCGCCGTTTTGATCCCGATGCCGGGCACGCCTGGCACATTGTCGACTGAATCCCCCGCCAAAGCTTGAACCTCCACGACTTTGTCGGGGCCAACGCCGAATTTTTCGACCACCTGGTCGGGACCGGTGATCTGGTTTTTCATGGTGTCGAGCATGCACACGCGGTCTGACACCAGTTGCATCAAATCTTTGTCTGATGATACGACAGTGACATCCGCGCCGGCTTCTTGGGCGTGTTTGGCGTAGGTGGCGATCAAGTCGTCGGCTTCGAATCCTTCCATCTTGATGGCGGGTAGGCCGAAGGCTTCCACCGCTTCATTAATCAGCGCAAATTGTGGGACCAACTCATCAGGCGCCGGTGGGCGATGCGCTTTGTAATCAGGATAAAATTCGTTGCGGAAAGTTTCCCTCTTGGCGTCGAATATGATGGCGATGTGGTCCGCGTCGGTGTCTTCCAGTAATTTCATCAGCATGTTGGTGAAGCCATATACCGCATTCACCGGTGTGCCGTCGGACCGTGTCATGGGCGGCAATGCGAAAAAGGCGCGAAAAATAAATCCCGACCCATCCACCAAGAAGACATGTCGCGGCGGTGCGGCGCCCTCGGACGTGGGCTCTGTCATGATGTTTTCCGGCATAAAATTTTCCGGTACGAATGAATCATCAGTGGCCATGCAGGTTGGGTTGGGTGCCCGGCTTTAGAACAAAACGGCGGTCGCAATAGGGGCACTCAACGAAGTCCTTTTGGCCAAGGGTCAAAAAAACGCGAGGGTGTCCGAGCGATCCTCCCTCGCCGTCGCATGATACCCGCAACGTTTCGATTTCCACGATTTCAGGTATATTCATTCGGTAATTTCCAGACACGATGTTGTTTCGCGGATGATACAAGAGGCGGCTCAACAATCAACGTTGATTTGCAGTGCTCGACAGGTCGCCGCGTCTGACGATACACTGCCCAAAGGTGCCTGAAAACCGATGAGATTGGGCGGTGCGGCGAGTGGGGGAATTATGATGCGACCCAAATGGGACGACAAGGCGTCATGAAGGGAGTCCGCTATAGTGCCATTTTGGCGGGCCTAGCCATTTTGATTGCCGCCGGATGCTCGCCCGTAATCGTCGGGCATGGCCCCGACGCCGCCGAACCAAAATTAACGCCGACCCATATTGTCGCCGCCGACGGCGCGCAACTGCCTCTTCGCATATGGTCCGCACATGGAACGCTGAAGGCGGTTATTCTCGGCCTGCACGGGTTCAACGATTATTCAAAGAGCCTAGAAGAGCCCGCGAAGGTTTGGGTGCGCGCTGGGGTGACGGTGTATGCCTATGATCAGCGTGGATTTGGTGCCGCGCCAGGCTGGGGGTTTTGGCCTGGGACAGATGCGCTGACCCAAGATCTTGCCACGGCGACCCGCCTGATCCGGACGCGCCATCCTTCCGTGCCGTTGTATGTCGTGGGTGAAAGCATGGGGGCGGCGGTCATCCTCAGCGCGATCGCCAGTCCAACGCCGCCCAATGCGGATGGGTATATCCTCTCGGCGCCGGCGGTGTGGGCGCGTGACACGATGCCCATATATCAACGCGTCGCTTTGTGGTTTGGTGCGCACACCACGCCTTGGCTGCGGTTGACCGGGCGGGGTTTGAACATTCGGGCGTCTGACAATGACGACATGCTGCGTCAACTGGGTCGCGACTCATTGGTCATAAAAGGCGCCCGGGTCGACGCCTTGTACGGGTTGACTAATTTAATGGACGCGGCGTTCGCTGCCGCGCCCCAAATACACGCGCCGACACTTATTTTATATGGTGCCGGTGAACAACTTATCCCTGAAACCGTGCGAACGGCGTTTTTGGCTCTGCTGCCACGCGACGGCCCGTGGCGCTATGGAGAGTATCCCGCAGGGTTTCATATGTTGATGCGCGACCTTAATGCGGAGGCGGTGTTAACTGACATCTCTGCGTGGATCAAAAACACCAACGCGCCGCTGCCCTCAGGTGCGGATAAGGCCAAGGGCGCTCAACATTGGGCGCAAGGCCCGTGCCCAACGCAAAGCGAAGTGACGATGGCGCGCGTGATGGCGTCGGCCTGTTGAATTTTGGGGTTTGTCCCAGATAACGCTGATTAAGTGTTACACTGGGTGGCGTGAGAAAGAGTTGGCCCAGCATGTTGTTGCTAGCGCTACGGCGCGAACGGCTGCGGCGTTGTGTGGGGTTAATCG
>JAPKDL010000249.1 GCA_028822585.1 Alphaproteobacteria bacterium
TCTCGTTAGGAAACACTGAGGAAGCCATTCGCCGCGCGTTGACATGGATCAATCTTCAAGCCATGGGCTGCGAGAGTGTTGCGTCACTGGGACGCGTGCTTGGCACTTTTCCAACCAGCTTCATGGGCGGCCATATAGGTATTTGCCGCTTCCTCGAAGGTAATCGTCTTCCGTTCCGCTGTCGGCTCTCGACCATGAACTGTTTTACGGGCTTCGACCGGGTCAATGTCGTCTGCTAGTGAGGAACGGCAGAACGTCACCTTTTCGCGGGCACTGGCCAAGCTGACGGCTTTCAACGATCCAAGGCCCATCTCCCGTGCACGGCCATTGAGCATGAATTTAAAGAGCCACGATTTAGCTCCGGCCCGGGACACTTGCAGGTACAGGCCGCCCCCGTCGGCGACCAGGACGTTCGGTCGTTTCCACTGCTTTAGCTGATAACCGGTTTATATTGCGAGCCATAATTCTACCCACAATTCCACCCATAAACAGGGGTGAATTGTAGCATATCCTGGCAGATGTTACCAAACATTAAATTTTATAAACTATTGTTTTATCTGTATTTAATCAGAAATTACGGATGTCGGGGGACCTGGTGGGATCCGAGCTTGCATTATTTTTTCAAAGGCATAGGCCATTCCGATCAATGCGCCTTCTCTCCAGGCACCCCCAATGAAGGATAGTCCAACGGGAAGCCCCGAAACATACCCCATTGGTACGGTCACGCTGGGGTAACCGGCTACGGCGGCGGGACTCGAACTTCCACCCAACCGATTATCGCCATTGATCAAGTCGATGGCCCAGGGGGTCGAAGTCGTTGGGGCCACCAAGGCGTGGAGATGATTTTCCGACATCGTCCGGTCGATCCCGTTGTCGCGCGTTAGCTTGCCGCAGGCCGCTAGTGCATTCTGGTAGACTTTGTCATCAAGCCCATTGGTTTTCTCAGCTTGGAGCAGCTTTTCCTGTCCAAAATATGGCATTACACGTTCGGCATGCGTTTCGTTGAAGGCAATCAATGCTGCTAACGACCTGATTGACGAGCGCTCACCAAGCGACACGAGATAGGCGTTCAGACCGACTTTGAATTCGGTCAGCATGACGGTTAGCTCATATTGTCGAATTTCAACGTGGGATGGCAGGGATAAACCATCGATCACAGTCGCGCCGCCATCGGTCAAGGCGGCAAGCGCGGTTTCAAACACTGCGTCGACCCTCTCGTGAAAGCCAGCGTAATTCCGCACAACCCCAATTCGCTTATCACGCAGTCCATCGCTATTAATGAAACTGCAAAATTCCATTGCTTTGGCTGCCGTCGTCACCGGGTCAGCTGGGTCAACGCCAGCGATCGCCGTCAACACCATCGCCGCATCAATGACGCTGCGCGCCATCGGACCCGCTGTGTCTTGGCTTGTAGAGATCGGGATAATGCCACTCCGCCCGACCAAGCCAACTGTCGGCTTTATGCCAACAATGCTGTTCATGGCGGATGGAACGACGATTGAGCCATCCGTCTCCGTGCCGATCGCTGCTGCACAAAAGCCACGCGCCGTCGCAACACCAGAACCAGAACTTGATCCACCGGGCGTTCGGTCAGTGGCGTATGCGTTACGCACCTGGCCGCCCCGACTGGACCAGCCACTGGATGATCGAGTTGATCGAAAATTCGCCCATTCACTGAGGTTTGTCTTGCCCAGGAGGATCGCTCCGGCAGCGCGCAGCCGGGCGACAACGTGACTATCCTTCGGTGCGCGTATGCCATCTAACGCCAGAGAGCCTGCGGAAGTCATCATTGCATCCCCCGACGCAATATTATCCTTCACCAAGATTGGAATACCGTGAAGCGGTCCACGCACACGGCCACCACG
>JAPKDL010000250.1 GCA_028822585.1 Alphaproteobacteria bacterium
GCGTTGGGAATGACGTGGAAGGCTACATCGGGATGAACTTCTTCGACGTATCGGCGGACACCAGCCAAATCGGGATATAGGGTCACGTCACGTTCGCCGAAGATGCAATTGAGGCGACAGGGGAGAGCCCGCAAGGAATCTTCTAAAACCGATGTCCGTGCGATGCCGCGCGATCGCAGGCGGGCTTTCGCCATATTGTCCGAATGGATAGTTAGCGCTAAATCATCTACTGCTTTCGGATCACACACCATCAATTTCTGCAAGTTCAACCGATAAAGGGGAGCTGCCTCTTCTTCCGAAAGGTCGGGCGGGACCTCAACCAATTCGTTTGCTGGGCCAACACCAGTCAGGCCCAGAATGGGGGAGCCGACAATAGTTAAACTACGGATACACTGTGCTTGAGCGTGGGCGATTAAACCGGACAAGACTCCGCCAAAGGAGAAGGAGACGAGGTCGAAAGGTTCGCCGTTCGGCACTACTTGATTGAGACCGTCTGACAATAACTTCGCCAAACTCGCGGCGTCGTAGGGCCGCAGTGGATCAGCGGAGTCCCCGCACCCAGGCAAGTCCGGTGCGATAACCTGATAATGCTGCTCGAGGCCAGGAATTGTTCGCACCCAATGGTTCCAGGCCCCAAAGCCACCATGCAATAAAACCACTGGAGGACGCACTAGATTTTCTTGGTTCCAAACGCGCCATACGAGATGACCGTCGCCGCAAGGTGTTCGCCTCTCACGACAGCGCGATAACAGGGAATCAAGGATTTCTCTAGGCTGGTCGTTTGCCATTTAAATGAACCTATCAGGTGCGAACGTTGCGCGCGGGTAAAATAATACACAGATATTTCATGACTCATTTTCCGCTTTTCGCGTAGCCCGCGCTTTAGCCGAGCGGGGGCCCATCGGTTCTGGTTGGTACGGACCGTCACGCATTTGCAAGTACGACCTTACGCCCTCTGTCCGCTGCACCTCGAAAAGTTTTTCGCGATAGTCATCGTGAGATGAATGTGCGAGCGCGCCAAGGGCGCCCTCGACCAGCAATGCCGCCGTGACGCCAGAGGCCTGCAATCCCTGCATGGCGATCGCCTTATTAAGCCTAACCGCTGGTTCTGGCGTCAGGGCGATGCGGCCTGCGAGCGCGCGTGTCCGCGCCATTAATTCATCGTGCGGCGCGACCTCGTTTACCATATTAATCCGGAGCGCTTCCTCTGCGTCAAAATGGTCACCTGTTAACGCCCAGCGGTTGGCCGCTTTCCAGCCGCAAAGCGCCGTAAACAGGAAACTGGAATTCGAAATGTGACGGACTTCGGGCTGTGCGAACACCGCCTTGTTGGAAGCGATGGTAATATCAGCAGCAAGCTGATACCAGAAACCACCGCCCATTGCCCAACCATTGACTGCGGCAATGATCGGCTTTCCGAGTTTCCACATATGGGTCCATTTTTCTACGTTCTTGCTGTCGCTTCGCTGAAATTGCTCGATATATTCGGCAATTGTTTTCCCTTTTGGATCCCCCTTTTTACGGCCGGTTTCGCTCGGGCCTTGATCGTAACCCGAGCTAAAGGCCGCGCCCGCACCTGTCAGGATGATCACCCGAATGTCGCGATCCGCATCAGCCTCGTCAAAGGCATGGTGCATTTCTGCTTCCATGTTGGGCGAAATCGCGTTCATCACATGGGGGCGGTTCAACGTGATGGTCGCAATTCTATCTTCAGTTTCGTAGAGAATATCATCATAACTCATCAAGTCTTCCCCTATTTACCGTCATTGTTGTGCCTGCAGCGAGAGTGTAACGAAACCCTACTCACATCTCATATAAAAAGTTTGGTAGAAAACGGAGAATAATACGAGGATTTTTTT
>JAPKDL010000251.1 GCA_028822585.1 Alphaproteobacteria bacterium
ATCGTCGCCGCGCCATAATTCGCGAAGTGTCGCCCAAACATACGCGGCCTTTCCGATAATATTTTTCAACGGCAACGACACATTGTTGACGACATGGGCGTCGAACCCAACCCCGGCCATCATCATGAACGAGCGCCCATTGGCGAGGCCTGGATAACACTGGCGGGGGGTTCCTGCGGCTAAAACCTACGCTAAACTCTTCGGCCGCATTGGTAGCCCCAGCTCCAGGGCCAATACGTTGGCGGTTCCCAGTGGAATCAAGCCCAACGGCAACATCCCTATAGTGTCGTCACGACGTAATAAACCATTGACCGCTTCGCCAACCGTGCTGTCACCGCCCGTTGCGACAACAATGTCAGAGTCGTTGGCGTCCATATCATGCATAAACGCTTCCGCGGAGCTGCGCCGCGATGTCGCTTGAAGCGTGACCACGCAATACAGGTGTTCTAGCGCGGCTAACACGTTCAAAAAGAAGCGCCGCCGTCGACGTCCCGCCGTGGGGTTGTGGATTATGAGAACACGCCTTACCAATAAAGGATTCCTGATGAGTTCCACGCGAGACATTCGCCGAGGTTTGTCGATGCCTATTCTCCCCGACCCCGCGACCTACATCAACCCGCGAACCGGGGCGACCTGGCCGACGACGACCGCGATGTGGCGCGCGCCGGATGATGGTGGTTATGTCAATTTGACTCCAGGTGCGGGGCTGGCGCCGATGGACATAAAAATGGATGAACGGTCCTTGTGGCGTTATTCATCGGCGATTCGATTGGCGGAACCACCCGCCGCCACTCTTGGCGAAGGATGGACGCCCTTGATCCCCGCGCAGTGGGACGGACAGCCGGTTTTGATGAAGGCGGAATATTTCATGCCGTCCGGGTCGTTCAAGGACCGGGGGTCGGCGGTGATGTTAAACTATTTGAAACAAACCGGCGTATCGAAAATCATGGAGGATTCGTCGGGCAACGCCGGGTCGTCGGTCGCGACCTACGCCGCCGCGCTGTCGCTGCCGTGTCGAATTTTACTGCCCGCTAGCGCGCCGATGGCTAAACGCATCCAGATGGCGGCGATGGGGGCAGATGTCGCGCCGATTGATGGCAGCCGCGACGACACCGCGCGCGCGGCCTTGGTAGAGGCCGAGACTGTTTTTTACGCCAGTCACAATTACCAACCATTTTTTGTGGAAGGCACCAAGACCCTTGCGTTTGAGTTGTGGGAACAGCTTGGCTTTCAAGCGCCGGATTGCATCATCACGCCGTTGGGCCAGGGCAGTAATGTCCTGGGGTGTCACATTGGGTTTGCGGAACTTCTGGCTTGTGGCGCCATTGACCGTATGCCGCGTATTTACGCCATACAGGCGGCCAATTGCGCGCCTTATCACGCGGCGCACCAATTTGGCGATAACGCGGTCGATGTTGAGATCAATCCGACCATCGCCGATGGTATCGCAACGCCAACGCCGGTGCGTCTGCGCGAAGTTCTGGCCGGGATCACCGAAACCAACGGCGATACGGTCGTAGTAAGCGAGGCGGAAATCATCGCGGCGCTGGGAACCTTAGCGCAGAAAGGCTTCTTCGTGGAACCAACATCGGCGGCATGTGGCGCGGGGCTGACGCGGTTGATCGAGCGTGGCGCCATCGGTAAGAAGGAGACCACTGTGGTGGTCCTGACAGGTTCAGGATTAAAGGCCGTGGACAAGATTGGTGCGGCGCTAAATTTGGGCTAGGTCCCAACCACGAAGAGGTGCAAAGTTTGCGCCAAAAATTTTAATGGAATCCTCACCAAATTTAGCGTGCGCTAGAAAACCTGCTATTCCACACATTCAATGAGCCTTTTCGAAGAAAACTTGAGTAGC
>JAPKDL010000252.1 GCA_028822585.1 Alphaproteobacteria bacterium
ATTGATGGAACTCGGCGAGGTTATATAGCACCGTGGTGTCGCCGAGCTTGGTGGTGCGCAGATGCGCAATGGGTGCACGCTTGTCATTGACTGCGACGCCCAGGCCCTGTTGATGCATCACGGCTAACATAGACGCAGTGCCGCCATGCCCGGTATTGGCCGGCGCGCGAAAATCCAATAGGGCTTGGTCGAAATTCTTGGATCACAACGCCGTTAGCGCGGTGTTAAAAGCCTGACTGTTCGCGGCGAACACAGGAGCTGCCGTAAGTAATCCTAACCCTATAACGATGGCGTATCAAATGTTCCGCATGGGCAGGTTCCTACCTGGCAAGGCCGTCGATGAATTTGGCGAGGGTGATATCGCGGCCGCTGACCCCGTTGCAGTCATGGGTCGTCAGCACGATATCGACCGACCCGTACACATTTGACCATTCAGGGTGGTGGTCCACCTTTTCTGCCTGCAGCGCAATTTGCGTCATGAACCCCCAGGCGGCGTTAAAGTTGCGAAACCGAAACGATTTGATTATGGCGTCGCGTCCGTCTTCAAAAACCCATCCGTCGAGGTCTTCCAGCGCGGCGCGACGTCCTCGTTCTGTTAATTTTTTTACCATCGGGTCCGATTGTAGCGCAATCAATCAACATCATACTAGGGTGTTCGACATGTTCGCGTAGCATCGGCGTTATGTCGGCGTCGAACCAAGGGTTTTATTTCGCTAAAATTGTTCCGCCAGTTGGGATGTGGTAGCGGAATATAATGTGGTGCATAAATTTCCCAGGCCACGACCATTTCCGTCAGCGTGCGTTTGCGTTCCCGGCCCAGATAGCGCCGCTGCGCATACACCCTGACCACCAACACCAACTCGACCGCGCTTAGATGATCCAATAAGGCATCGTGCCAGGTGGGCGCGCATTCTGGCCGGGGCGGTTTGTCGCCGCCACGTCGATTGAGGCTGGGATAGCAGAACCCCATGGGCACGATTACAACGCGGGCCGAGTCGTAAAATACATCCTTGTCCAGGGCCAGCCAGCCGCGCAGCACATCGTCGCTGCGGTCGTCCCAGGGAATGCTGGTTTCTTGCACCCGCGTGCCTGGTGCCTGACCGATAATCAGCAGTTTTGCGGTGGCGGACGGGCGTGCCACTGGGCGCGGTGACAACGGCAAATGCGTGGTGCAAATATTGCACCGGTGAATATTTGTCAAAAGCGAATCTAGGTCAGGTATTCTATAATTATGCATTAGATATACTGTATTAATTAGGCATTAAACAGACTATATTCCATGTTAGGCGGTTAATGGTGGCGGATTTGGATAGAAAACTGGAATGCAAAACAAAGCTATCCATGTGAATAGGGCTGATGCCGAATCCTTCATGGGCCTCGACATAGGCGTCCGACCGTGCGGGATCGGGGCGGTTCAGGCGCGCGATGGTGACTTGTGGGAAAACCACCGTGGTTCGTTTGCTACGCCCATTCACACCAGGGTGGCGGCGACTTGGGTTTGCGGGTGGCTGAGCTCTTGGCAGGGTGTCACACCCACCCATAAGACGCGCGCCTTCACGCCTTTGCCGAAATAGCCCACGCCCGACAACGCAATCGCTTGGGCGTAAATTTCCGACAGAGGGAGGTAGATGTCTTCCGCGATGCTTTGGTCCACATCGCCAATTTAGCGCAGCGTTAGGTGATTATTTTCCGGCGCCGTATCGTTTCAGGCACAGAAAGTGCGGTGAACAAACGGGTCATGCCGGGTTCCTATAAGAAAATCGTCAAAACTCCAGTATAGCCATAAAGACGGTCATTACTGATCTCGCCGTTGGCGAAAAACCCCGCCAGGGGAAATTCACCTAATTCCTCCTG
>JAPKDL010000025.1 GCA_028822585.1 Alphaproteobacteria bacterium
ATCTACCTTGGATCTACCTTCGCATTTATACCGCACGAACGGTGAACAAGCCCAGCAGCATTTCTTACTCAATTTTTCATGCTTGGGCTCGCGCAAGGCCCCCTCCGCCTGCTAGAATGTGTGTCATGAGAGTATTATACCATCTTTGGCTTTCGCCATTTTGCCGAAAAATTCGCGTCGTCCTTGCTGAAAAGAACCTTGAATTTGAAACCAAGGTTGAAAAGGTTTGGGAGCGGCGCGAAGCGTTTCTGGCACTCAACCCAACCGGGCAGGCACCGGTTTTGATTGACGAAGACGGCACGACGCTGTCGGAATCTGCGGTTATCGCAGAATATATCGACGAATGTCATCCCGACCCCCCACTCATCGGACGAACGCCTGGAATGCGGGCTGAAACCCGTCGTCTCGTCAACTGGTTTGACCTTAAATTCAATGACGAAGTCACTGTGAACTTAGTCGATGAAAAAATCATGAAACGGTTCTTAGGGCTGGGTGAACCCGATTCTAACGCCATTCGAGCGGGCAGCGCGAACATTCACTACCATTTGGATTACATCGGATATTTGACCGAACAACGGCGCTGGATCGCCGGTGACGAATTGACCTTGGCCGACATCACCGCTGCGGCGCATCTATCCTGTGTCGATTACCTCGGCGATGTTCCCTGGTCAGATCACCCGAACGCCAAGGATTGGTACGCCCGCATCAAATCTCGGCCTAGTTTCAGACCCTTGTTGGGGGATCATATTCCCGGGGCACCCCCGCCACCGCATTACGCAGACCTCGATTTTTAACCACCTTACTTCTTTTCTTCGCCCAGTTTTTTTAAATTTTTGCGCGCCGCTACAGCGGCAGGTGTTCCATCATGCAGTTGCACGAGACGAGACCACACCTTTCGTGCAGCGCTGTCCTTCCCCGACAACCGCCAAATGATTCCCTGCTCCAACAAAGCTTCCGCATTGTTCGGCACCAGGAACAGCGCCATTTCAACGTCTTGTTTCGCCAAAGACAACACATCCAATAACCTGTAGGCGCTCGCACGTAACGCATAGACATCCGCATTTTCCTGATTTGTGTCTTTGTGCATGGAAATCGCCACATTCAGGTCATCAATCGCATCCCAATAAGCGCCGTCTGCCGCCCAGGTCATGGCGCGATCCACTCTGATTTCTGCATTACTGGAATCCAGGATGATTGCGGCGGTTTGCACCGCACGCGCCGATACAATTTGGTCAGCGCGAAACCATGCCTGGCCCGCCTGGGCCAGAATTTCTGCGCGCACAGCTTTTAGCACGCCCGCGCGACCATCCACCGGTCCCATCAACGCTGCCAAAGCTTCGAACCGTTTGGCCGCCGTCTCATATTGACCTAATCTCGTTAATGCGACCGCCTCGCAATGCGCCGCCGCATATTTGTCGTTAGATGGTTTTTCATCATCTCGCCACACCAACGCCGTTTCAAGTCCAAATTCCGGATCAATCCGCACCTGACGCATACAGTTTGCGTAACGTTCGCTGGCGCCGATGGTTTGCGCTGCGACTCCTGCTGCGACCCCCAACATGGCCACCGTCGCAACCACCCATGGAATCACAATTACCAGGACAAGAATGAACCGTGTAAACAGTCGCATAATTCCACCAAACATTAAACGGCGCTTGCCGCCATCATTCCTTAAGGTCATGTTCATTTATATATTTGGCAAGACTTACTGGACAGCAATGACCTATCAAACTACCCCACGGCTGTTTTGTTTTGGCCTCGGTTATTCCGCAAGCGTTTTAGCGCGCGCTTTGTTATCCGAAGGATGGCGCGTCGCTGGAACGTGTCGAGACAATTCAACCCAAAAGGCGCTGAGCACTCAAGGGGTCGACGCCTATATATTTGACGGCCAATCCCCCTTGCAAAATTTCAATGACGTCTTGGTCGGAACAACGCATCTATTGTCTTCTGTCCCACCGGTAAATTCCAAAGACCCAATATTGCAAATCCATGGTGCGCAGATCGCGGCGATGACGTCATTGCAATGGACAGGATATCTGTCCACCACCGGTGTTTATGGCAACCAGAGTGGCGGTTGGGTGGATGAAACATCCCCACTGGAGCCAACCGGCGAACGTGGCCAACGCCGTGTCGACGCGGAACTAGCGTGGCTGGCGTTACGTCGAGACCACGCGATTCCCGTACATTTATTCCGGTTGGCAGGTATTTATGGGCCGGGACGCAACCAAATTGACGCCGTCCGAAACGGCACCGCCAAACGCATCGATAAGCTTGGCCAAGTTTTCAGCCGTATACACGTGGACGATATAGCGTCCGTGCTAAAGGCCTCGATGGCCCAGCCCAATCCTGGTGCGGCCTACAATGTTTGCGACGACGAAGCAGCGCCACCGCAGGATGTCATTAGCTATATCGCCGCCCAACTCGGCATTGAGCCGCCACCTGTGACAGCATTCGACGACGCCAACTTGTCCCCCATGGCGCAAAGCTTTTATCGAGACAACAAACGGGTGTCGAACAAACGCATCAAGGACGAACTCGGGGTGGCGTTGGAATGGCCAACCTATCGAGAAGGCATTAAGGGGTTACTGGCATGCAGCGCTTCCTGCTAATGGTTTTTCTCACCTTCGTGATTGCGGCTTGCCAGACCACGACGCCTTCGGCTGTAGAAGCCTCACGGGATTTGTTGCCGCGTCGCGTTTCCGTCAACAGTGGCGATGGAACGCCGTTGAACGCCTACCTATACCGCAGCGAATTGAAGCAGCCCGGCCCCGCTGTGATCATGATGCATGGTTGTAGCGGCCTGTTAACCAAACGTGGCACTCTCAAGACTCGCGAGACGTCATGGCGCGATATTCTGCTGGCGGAAGGCTACAGCGTTCTTTTGCTGGATAGCTTCAACCCGCGGGGGCATCGCACAATTTGCCGTATCAAAACCCGGCCCATCCTGCCGGAACGCGAACGCCCGCATGACGCCTACGGCGCGTTGCAATGGTTACAATCGCAGCCATTCATAGACCCGCGCCGTATCGCCTTGATGGGGTGGTCAAACGGCGCCATGGCAATGTTGTGGACCATCCGCGACAACGCCCGGCAACGCCCGAAATATCTCCAAAACGATTTCGCCATCGCCGTCGGATTCTATCCGGGGTGCATAAAAATTGGACGGACGGACTTTACGGCCAAGGTTCCAACATTACTTCAAGTCGGACTCGACGACAATTGGACCTGGCCCAAACCCTGCATCACTTTGGTAAAGGCCTCAAACCACCGTGGCGGTACGGCCATGGAAATTGACGCCTATGAAGGCGCAGTACATGCGTTTGACAACTCAAAATCAAAACGCCGAACAATCACCACCCGGAATAGTGTCTATCGATCTGGTGAAAAATCAGTCACCGTTGGGTATCACCGCGAAGCCCATCAAAAGGCAATCATGCGGGTAAAGTCCTATTTACAAGCGATGTTAGGCCCGTAAAAATTAATATCCGGCATGAAACTTGGCTGCTAGACTACAGTAGCCAGAATTAAATCAAATCGGAAAGACGAGGGTTATGGAACAAGCGGCAGTCACACCCCAAACACGCGCGGTGCCAATCTGCGTCAAACGCCTTGGATACAATATTGCAGCGGAAATCAGCGGTGTCGATTTGTCCAAATCTGTGGACGGCGCGCAATTCGGCGCGATCAACCACGCCTTGCTGGAAAACGAAATATTGGTTTTCCGCGGTCAGGACATTACGCCCGAACAATTCATGGATTTCGGTCGTACGTTCGGCGAGTTGACCGTCAGCCCCTTTTCACCGACCCATGACGATACGCCGGAGCTTATCATTCTGGACAACCACAAAGATAATCCACCGCGCTTGACCGACAATTGGCATAGTGACGAAACCTTTCGCGAAATGCCGCCAAAGGCAACAATGCTGCATTCCCTCATCACCCCCGCAATCGGCGGCGACACCATGTTCGCCAGCATGACGGCGGCCTATGACGGGTTGAGCGACAAGACTCAGCGTTTGATTTCCGATTTACGGTTCATGGTCGACTTTACACCGTTTCGCGGGGTCTTCGGGAACGACACCGACAGCCAACACAAACTTCGCGAAATCGAAAAAGAACACCCCATCATCTCGCATCCCATGGTTCGCGTGCATCCAGAAAGCGGTCGAAAAAGTATATTCGTGAACAGCCAATTTGCGATTGGCATCGAAGGCATGAAGGAATGTGAAAGTCGTCCGTTACTGGAATTTCTCTATGCGCAAGCGCGCATTCCGGAATATCAGTTCCGCCTGCAGTGGGAGGTAAACACTATTGCGTTTTGGGATAACCGGGTCGTCCTGCATTACGCGATCCACGATTACTACCCGCAACGACGGTTAATGGAACGGCTCACGATCAAAGGTGACAAACCATTTGGTGTCGATGCGGACTACACGGGTCCTTATGTCCCCCGCCCGGCAATCAAGTTAAGCGACGCGGATCAACCGCCAAGCCCGGAAGAGGGGCCGGTTCGTATTTTCAAACACCTCGAATGAAACCTATCGGTCGCTCAACCCGGCCACGGCGCCGCAGAGCCGTTCAAGGTCCGCGGGCCTGGAAAGCCGGTGATCGCCACCCTTGATCAGCGACACCACCACATCGCGCGACGTCAGGGCGTCAACCGTCCGAAGCACATGTTCAACCGGAATAGTGTCGTCCGCCAACCCATGTAATATACTTACAGGACCGGGGAAATTTATGGGTCCCCCCAAGACCAAGTGCGCCTTTGATTCTTCAATAAGATGGCGCGTAATGGGGTAAGGCCCATCGTCATAAATGGACGGACGCAGCCACACGCCCTCGGTTTCAATTTGGCGGCGCGCCTCTTCCGGCAGACTCGGCCACATCAGAGCATCGGTGAAATCCGCCGCCGGGGCGATCAAAACAAGGCCACGCACCCGCGTCGGGCGGGCCAACGCCAACATTAACGCCATCCAACCGCCCATCGACGATCCTACGACAATTTGTGAACCTTCTGTGACCTGATCGAAAACATCCAACATGTCACCGCGCCAATCACCAATTGAACCGTTGACGAAATTGCCTGAAGATGCGCCATGGCCTTGATAATCGAAGCGTGTATATTGCTGGCCGCGCCGGTTGCAAAATGCCTGTAGCGTCGTCGCTTTTACGCCGGCCATGTCGGATTTGAAGCCGCCACAGAATAAAACGCCGGGTTGAATTTTCGACGAGGGGACATTCGCGGTCGTATGATGGTAAGCAATTGCCGCGCCATTTTCTCGAGTTAGAATTAATGGTTTCATGGGCACGTAACGGGCAATGAGCCCTTCGCCTTTGAGATTTATATAGTGGATGAATTATGCACGACGGTGCGGAGAATAACACAGTGCTCGAAGACGTGGCCACCCGGCCCCTAACGGTTATGCAGGTATTGCCTGCGCTGGTGACAGGTGGCGTGGAACGCGGCGCCATCGACATCGCCGCGGCTCTGGTCAACGATGGTGGGCGCGGCATCGTCGTGTCGGCAGGTGGTCCCATGGCCCATGATTTGACCCGCGCAGGCGCCGAACACATTGAACTTCCCGTGGATTCGAAAAATCCTTTCGTAATTCGCAAAAACATAAACCGCCTGGCGCATCTTATTCGCGCCAACAATGTCGATATTATTCATGCGCGCAGCCGCGCGCCCGCCTGGAGTGCCTATTTCGCCGCCCAAAAAACCGGCGTCCAGTTTATCACAACATTCCACGGCACATACAATCTTGGCCCACCGTTAAAGAAATGGTATAATTCGGTCATGACGCGCGGCGACCGGGTGATCGCCATTAGCGAATTTATTGCGCGTCATATCGTCGACACGTATCAAACCAAGCCCGAGCGAATTCAGGTTATTCATCGCGGCGTCGATTTCAACGTCTTCGACCCCGCCAAAGTCAGCGCGGAACGGATTATTAAAATGGCGACCGATTGGCGCCTTCCAGACGGCGTACCGATTATCATGCTACCCGGTCGGCTGACGCAATGGAAAGGTCAAGAGGTCTTGATAAAAGCCTTGTCCTTGCTTCAACGCGACGATGTACGTTGCCTTATCGTCGGGTCTGCAGATCAAGGTCGCACTCGTTACGCCCGGCGTCTGCAATCCCTTGTCGACCGCTACAGTCTGGGCTCCATCGTTCATATCGTCGGCGAATGCCGCGACATGCCCGCGGCGCTGATGTTGGCAGATGTCGTCGTTCATGCGTCCACCGACCCTGAAGCGTTCGGTCGCGTCATCGTCGAGGCTCAAGCGATGGGCCGCCCAGTCGTGGCGTCTGATCATGGTGCCAGCCGGGAATTGGTGGAACCGGGGGAAACCGGCTGGCTCTCCGCACCCGGCGATGCTGAAAGTCTTGCAAGCGCATTGCGAAAGACACTTAATCTGTCAGCAAAAGACCGCGAAATTATTGCCAAAAAAGCCCGAAGCCGCGCCCATGAACAGTTCAGCAAGACCGCCATGTGCGACGCCACCTTGGATACCTATCGGTCGCTGCTCGCAGATAAGCGGGCGTTACGATGAAGCGGCTGTGACGCACCAGAGCGAAAATATTCTGATCATAAAGCTGGGTGCCTTGGGTGATTTTGTCCAAGCATTGGGCCCTTGCGCCGCCATCCAGCGCCATCACCCTCACGCCCACATTACCTTGCTAACAACTGCACCCTTCGTCGATTTAGCGAATTTATCCGGGTATTTTGATAACATCTGGACCGATGATCGCCCGACCTGGTGGCGCATACCCACGATCTTGGGACTGCGGCGACGTCTGCGCGACGGTCAATTCAAGCGCGTCTACGACCTTCAAACAGCGGATCGCACGAGTTTTTATTTTCGCCTTATGGGACGCCCGTCGCCGGACTGGAGTGGCATTGCGCCAGGATGTTCACACCCCGACCTCAACCCACGCCGTGATCTAATCCACACCATCGAACGACAGCGCGGTCAATTAGCCGCAGCTGGAATTTCAGACGTTCCATTGCCCGATGTTTCCTGGGCGCATGAGGATGTCTCAGCGTTTGGTTTAATGCCGGACTTTGTTCTACTAGTCGCTGGTGGGTCGATACACCGGCCTGCGAAACGGTGGCCTGCAACACATTTCGCAGAACTCGCCAAACGGCTGTCCGCCAGGGCACTTCAACCCGTGTTGCTGGGCGGCCCCGCAGATGAATTTGCGACTAGGGAAATCGCCAAAGCGCATCCCGACATCGTCGATTTAACCAACCAGACAAGTTTAGCTGATATCATCACCCTTGCAGGCGCAGCCAGCGGCGCCGTCGGTAACGACAGCGGCCCCATGCATATGATCGCGGCGGCGGGTTGCCCCAGTCTAGTTTTGTTTTCTTCGGCGTCCGACCCAGCGTTGTGCGCGCCGCGCGGAGCCGATATAGAAATTCTTCAACGCGGCTCGCTGAAAGATCTTGATGTAAACGCGGTTGAAGCGGCGCTGCGCTTAGGCTAAACCGTTGCGCCATTACCCATTAGCGCGACAATGTACCGTCTATATTGCGCACAACAATTTGAAGCGAAGTAAAAATGGTTGCAATCACTCTGCCCGATGGAAGCGTTCGCGACTACGACGGCCCTATCACTGGCGAACAAGTCGCAGCGTCTATTGGCCCTGGCCTCGCGAAGGCCGCCGTCATCGTTAAAGTCGATGGCGAACAGCGCGATTTAAGCTATGTGATTGAACAAGACGCATCCCTTCAAATCGTTACCCGCGATCATGAAGACGCGCTCGAAGTCCTACGGCACGACTGCGCCCATATTCTGGCGGAAGCAGTTCAGGAGCTTTTTCCAGGCACGAAAATTACCTTTGGTCCGTCTATCGAAGACGGATTCTATTACGATTTCCACCGCGATACGCCGTTCACTCCGGACGATTTCGAGAAGATCGAAAAGCGGATGAGCGACATCGTTGATCGCGACGAGACCATTACCCGCGAAGTCTGGACCCGCGAAGACGCCCGACGTCTTTTCGAAGACAAAAATGAATCATTTAAGGCGGAACATGTGGGAACGCTACCGGACGGCATGGAAATAACCCTCTACCGCCAAGGTGACTGGGTTGATCTTTGCGCCGGTCCGCATTTACCGTCCACCGGTCGCCTGGGCAAATCGTTTAAATTGATGAAGGTGGCCGGATCCTATTGGCGCGGCGACTCGAAAAACCCGCCACTCCACCGGATCTACGGCACATGCTGGCGCACTGACAAAGAATTGCGCGCGTATCTTCGCCGGTTGGAAGAAGCTGAAAAACGTGACCACCGTCGCCTGGGTCGGGAAATGGACTTGTTCCATATCCAGGAGGAAGCGGCGGGTAGTGTGTTCTGGCATCCCAAGGGGTGGACGCTGTACCGGACCTGTGAAACCTACATGCGTCGCCGTCTCGATGCGGCCGAGTATGTCGAAGTCAAAACACCGCAATTGGTCGACCGCAGCTTGTGGGAACGTTCCGGACACTGGGAAAAATTCCGTGAACATATGTTCACCGCCGAGGCCGAACATGACCATGTGCTGGCGTTGAAGCCGATGAACTGCCCCGGACATGTGCAGATTTTTCGTCAAGGCATCACCAGTTACCGGGATCTGCCGATCCGCATGGCGGAATTCGGATCATGCCACCGCAATGAACCCTCCGGCGCGCTGCACGGTTTGATGCGGGTGCGCGCGTTCACCCAGGACGACGCTCATATCTTCTGCACCGAAGACCAAATCGTGTCCGAAACCAAGCAGTTCTGCGAATTGTTGTTGTCGATCTATCGCGATTTCGGGTTCGAAGAAGTGGAGGTCAAGTTTTCCGACCGCCCGGAAGTCCGTGCCGGAGACGATTTGGTTTGGGATCAGGCCGAAGCCGCGCTTAAAACAGCAACGGAAGCCGCCGGACTCCCCTTTACGCTGAATCCTGGCGAAGGTGCGTTTTACGGGCCCAAGCTCGAATTCATCCTCAAGGACACCATTGGTAGACATTGGCAATGCGGCACGCTTCAAGTTGATTTCGTTCTGCCGGAACGATTGGACGCCGTTTATGTTGCCGAAGATGGGAAAAAACACCGCCCGGTAATGCTGCATCGCGCAATATTAGGGTCCTTCGAACGCTTCATCGGCGTTTTGATTGAACATTACGCCGGGCGACTGCCTTTATGGCTGGCGCCTGTTCAAGGTGCCATCGCGACGATCACCTCGGATGCCGATGATTATGCTAAGGAGGTCGCTACGGCCTTCGCCGATACGGGCATGCGATTGTCTCTTGATATCCGCAACGAAAAAATTAACTACAAAATTCGGGAACATTCTGTCACAAAACTTCCGTTAATACTTGTAGTTGGCAAGCAAGAGGCAGAAAATCGAACGGTTGCGATCAGACGCCTCGGCGGAAAGGCGCAAGAAATTGTTGCGCTTGATGACGCACTTAATACACTCTCTAAGGAAGCGGCACCGCCACAATGAAGCAGACGCCGACGAAAATGGCGAGTAACATGCAAAAGGCCAGCGTCGCTGGTCTCGATAATATGTCTAATGTAACGACAGGAGGAATCTATAGCTCGTCCACCGTTTAACGCCGCGCCGGTCCATCAAGGCCCGCGTGTCAACGAGAGAATTGAATCGGCATCGGTACGCTTAGTAGGCGCCGATGGTGAAATGATCGGCGTCGTGACTCTCGCCGCCGCCCAGGAACATGCTGATGAAGCCGGACTGGATCTCGTGGAAGTTTCGCCAAGCGCCAAGCCGCCGGTTTGTAAAATCCTTGATTACGGAAAATTCAAATACGTCGCGCAGAAAAAAGCGAATGAAGCGAGAAAGAAGCAAAAGACCATTGACGTCAAAGAAATCAAGATGCGACCGAATATCGACCAGCATGATTACGATGTAAAAATGCGGGCGATGGTTAAATTCCTGGATGAGGGCGATAAGGTCAAAGTGACGCTACGCTTTCGCGGCCGAGAATTGGCCCACCAGCAACTTGGCCGGGATGTCCTGAACAAGGTTCGAGATGAACTCGACGATCAAGCGAAGGTCGAACAGCACCCTTCCATGGAAGGCCGCCAAATGATCATGGTTCTGGCGCCAAGGTAGATCTCAGCTTCAAAGATTCCGTTTAGGAAAAATCAGGATTAATCCAACGCATCCCATGCGCTGAATTAATCCTGTAAATCCGCTCGTTCCCTAAAGATAGAGCAAAAAAACAAGATCGATTGAAGCGGTTGATCACTGTTTATTTCGAAAGGCCGAGACCCGGGTGCCCGGGTCGCCGTTGCGGTATGCCTGCGCGAACGAACCGATCCCGGCCCTCACCCCGCCATCAATCCCGCGGCGCTCCCATTGCCGCATCAAAGCCTTTTGCACACGTATGCCTGTGGGTCCGTTGCCACAGATGGTTTCGACGGTTTCCGCAATCGCCGCATCCAAGCCTTCAAGCGGCACAACAGACTCCACAAGCCCCCATTCAAGCGCGGTTTCGGCATCTATAACGTCCCCACGATACAACAACCATGCAGTTCGTCCCCACCCGATCATTCGGGGCAGCAACGCCGCCTCGATCACCGAGGGCAGATCAAACGCGACCTCCGGCATCCCGAAAACAGCATTGCTGGATGAGATGCGAATATCGCAGCCAATCGCCACTTCCAATCCTGCCCCAATACACGCACCATTGACTCTAGCAACGACGGGAACCGGTAAATCTCGAATGGCCTGGATCGCACGTTGCAGCGCCGTGATGTAGTTCCGAGCACTGTGTTCGTCGAAACCTTCCAACTCCACCAAATTGGCGCCTGCGATGAAGGATCGGTCCCCTGCGCCCGTCAACACCGCCAACCGTAACTCAGGTTGTTTCGCCAAATCGCAAAACGTGATTTCTAATTCCGCGATAAGTTCACTGCTCAAGCAGTTAGCTTTCGCCTGGTTTTCGATCGTGATCCACGCCACGTCACCTTCCACACCGGCATCGATTCTGACATCAATCTTCGCCATAGCTACAGCCCTGCCCGCTTAGTCACGCCCGCATCGATAGTTAGCACTGTGCCGCTAACCCAGGACGCCCGAGGACTGGCGAGGAACGTCACCACATCGGCCACTTCCTCGACCGACCCGGCCCGACCCTCCGGCAAATTCGACAACATTTCCCGCCAACGGGTCTTATCCCCGTGTTTTTCCATCGCCTGCGCCTCGCCAAGCGTAACCATTCGGTCGGTTTCGATAAGTCCCGGATTAACCGCCAACACACGAACGCCTTTATGCGGGGCCTCAGCACCCAGGGCCAACGTCATCGCCATAAGGCTGGCGTTGCCCATAGACCCGGCGAGATAACTCGCCACCGGGCGTTCTCCGGCGGCCCCAATCACGTTGAGGATCACCCCATCGCCGCGCGCGCACATCGCGGGATATACCTCGCGGATCAGATTGATGTAACCGAAGACTTTCAAATCCCACGCGTCACGCCAGGTATCTTCATCCACCATCTCGACGCTGCCAGAAGGAATCGCGCCCGCGTTATTGATCAAGATATCAATGCCTGCGGTGTCCACCGCTAATTTCCGCATTAGCGAGCTGTCCGACAAATCACCAGGATGAATGGTTACTTGCGCGCCATATTTCGTGTTTATTTCGTCGCGTGCCGCCTCCAAATCCACCACTGTTCGCGACGCCAGGTGTAGATTGCATCCTTCTTCCGCCATCTGGGCCGCAATCGCCTTGCCGATCCCTTTCGAACCACCGGTTATAAGAACCGTTTTACCGGCCAGTTCCAGATCCATGTTGTTTCCTCTCCTGATAAATTTTTCGCTAACGTTACAATGGGGCCATGCTTGCATCGAGATGAAACCAAGCGTATAAGGCGCGCTCTAAAGAAGGGCGCGGCACGGCCTAGGGTATGCCTGTCCGCCCGCACAATTATTATTTGCACGGTGGCGCTCGCCACGAAAGGAATAAGAAATGCCCAAGTTGAAGAACAAGTCCAGCGCTAAAAAGCGCTTCCGCCTGACGTCGAAAGGCAAGGTTCGGTTTAACAGTGCATGTCTAGGACATATGTTGCGCCGACGGTCGCAGAAAATGAAACGCACCAATCGCGGGACGCAAATCATGTCCCCGTCAGATGCGAGAATCATTAAACGTAACTTTTTGCGCACGTAACGGAGCCAAACCATGTCCCGGATTAAAAGAGGCGTCACCACGCACGCCCGTCATCGTAAAGTCATTAAGGCCGCCAAAGGCGCGCGGGGTCGTTCTAAGAACACTTTCCGCGCCGCAATTCAGCGCGTCGAAAAAAATCTACAATACGCCTATCGCGACCGTAGAACGCGCAAGCGTGAATTTCGCCGGCTATGGATTACGCGAATCAACGCCGGTGCCCGGCAACACGGCATGAACTACGCCCAATTCATCAATGGTCTGAAAAAGGCCGAAATTGATTTGGACCGTAAAATTCTATCGGACCTCGCCGTTCGCGAACCAGCGGCGTTCCAATCGTTGGTCGAACAGGCTCAAGCGGCGCTCGCGGCGCAATAACGCCGAAACGCCCATCGCCTGCTCACGCGTGAATTCTGGATGGCGCCGATGGAAAATCTCGACGATCTTCAAAACGAACTCGTCGCCGCTGTTAACGCAGCGGCGACGTTGGGTGCCATTGAGGAAATTCGAATTTCCGCACTGGGTCGCAAAGGCAGAGTCACGTCTCTGATGAAGGGACTGGGTGCGCTTGCGCCTGACGAACGCCGCGCTGCAGGTCAATCGTTAAATGTCGTAAAATCAGTCGTGACAGACGCCTTGGAGTCCCGTCGCGACGCTTTGTCGGAAGCCGAACTGGACGCGGCCTTGGCGCGGGACCGGGTAGACATCACCCTGACCGCCCGCCCCGAAAACGAAGGCCGTCTCCATCCAATCAGCCAGACAATCGACGAAATTATCGCAATCTTCGGTGAAATGGGGTTCGCCCTCGCCGAAGGACCGGACATCGAAGACGATTTCCATAATTTTACCGCGCTGAATATTCCCCCAGAACACCCCGCACGTCAGATGCATGATACGTTCTATCTGCCGGAACAGCCAGACGGAACGCGAAAACTCTTACGCACGCATACGTCATCGGTGCAAATCCGCACCATGCAAAACTGCGAACCACCGCTGCGAATCATTGTTCCGGGACGGGCGTTCCGATGCGATTCGGACATGACCCACACACCGATGTTTCATCAGGTTGAAGGTCTTATCGTCGACAAGACGGTGCATATGGGCCATTTGAAAGGCTGCTTGATTGAATTCTGCCGCGCCTATTTTGAAACACCAAATGTCCCCGTTCGATTTCGCCCCAGCTTCTTTCCGTTCACCGAACCCTCCGCTGAAGTTGACATTGGGTGTTCTCGGTCAGGCGGCACGTTAAAAATCGGCGAAGGTGACGATTGGCTTGAAATTCTGGGCTGCGGCATGGTGCACCCCAAGGTGTTGGACGCCTGCGGCATCGATTCCACCGAATATCAGGGCTTCGCTTTTGGTATGGGCATTGAACGCATCGCCATGTTGAAATACGGCATGCCTGATTTACGAACCTTTTTCGACGCGGACATGCCTTGGCTGCGCCATTACGGCTTTGCGCCGTTGGAAGTCGCAACCCTGCTGCGTGGCCTCACCCCTTAAAACTTAAACCATCCCCCCTAATTGAAATGAAACGGCGCCCGAGATGAAGTTCACGCTGAACTGGCTTAAAGATCACCTCGACACCGACGCGCCGCTTTCGGTGATCGACGAAAAACTGACCAGCATTGGCCTGGAAGTCGAAGGTATCGAAGATCGCGCCGAAGGCTTCGAAAAATTCGTTGTCGGTCACGTTGTTACCTGCGAACAACATCCTGATGCTGATCGGCTTCGTGTGTGCATGGTCGACACCGGGACGGACGAACTCGTGCAGGTCGTCTGCGGTGCCCCAAACGCCCGGCAAGGCCTGAAAGGCGTGTTCGCCCCTGCCGGAACCCGCGTTCCCGGTACCGGATTGGATTTGAAAGCGACCAAAATCCGGGGCGTCGATTCCAGTGGCATGCTCTGTTCCGAACGGGAATTAGGCCTGTCAGAAGACCATGACGGCATCATCGACTTGCCCGAAGACACCGAAATTGGCCAATCTTTCGTATCGTTAATGGGGCTCGATGACCCGGTGATTGAAATTGCGCTGACGCCCGACCGCGCCGATTGCGCGGGCATTCGAGGCATCGCCCGCGACCTTGCCGCGACCGGCATTGGTTCGCTCAAGCCATTTGCCCATGGCGAAACACCTGCAGCCTTCGACACGCCCATTCAGTGGAACCGCGCCTTGGGCGAGCACGGTGACGCCTGCCCCATGGTAGTTGGCCGCGCGTTTCAAAACATCACGAACACCGCCAGCCCGCAATGGCTGCAGGACCGTTTGCGCGCCATTGGATTGCGTCCTATTTCAGCTTTGGTAGACATCACAAACTACGTAACCTTCGACCTTGGCCGCCCCTTGCATGTCTTCGATATCGACAAGCTTTCGGGAGATGTCTTAACGATGCGCTTCGCCAAACCAGGCGAAAAAATCGAAGCTCTGGACGGTAAAACATACACGCTGGATGACCAGATGACGGTCATTGGCGACGGTGCGGGCGCACAGGCCATCGCGGGCGTCATGGGCGGGGAAAACACCGGCTGCACCGAGGATACGACATCTGTTTTTCTCGAAGTCGCGCTCTTTGACCCGATCCAGACCGCTGCGACGGGCCGTAAACTCGGCATTGAATCAGACGCCCGTTATCGCTTTGAACGTGGCGTCGATCCCGCATCCGCCTTTTGGGGTGCCGACGCCGCCACGGCTTTAATACTGGAGTTGTGCGGGGGCGAGGCCAGCGACCTGTCCATCGCCGGGGACATGCCCGCGCCACTGCCCGCTATCGCGCTTGATCCAAAACGGGTGTCAACGCTGGGCGGCATGGATGTGGAACCCGACGAGGCGCTAAATATTCTGAACGCTTTGGGATTCAAAGCCACTCTCGACGACGGTCGAATTATGGCGACGCCGCCCTCCTGGCGCTTTGACGTTGAAGGCGAAGCCTGCCTGGTTGAAGAAATCCTCCGCATTCGCGGTTTCGACAATATTCCCGCCGTCCCATTATTCCGCGAAACCACTTTATCCCAGCCCGCATTGACCGCGCCGCAACGCCACGTGTCATTCGCCCGCAAAGCCCTTGCGGCGCGCGGCATGCTGGAAGTTGTAACGTGGTCTTTCACGACCCACAATTTAGCGACATTGTTTGGGGGCGGCGCCGACAATTTACGACTCGCCAACCCCATAAGCGCCGACCTAGATACGATGCGCCCATCTATCATGCCTAACCTCATCGCCGCCGTAGGCCGCAATGCAGACCGAGGCAACGTGAATTCGTGTTTGTTTGAAGTTGGCGCGGATTATCAAGACGACACCCCAACAGGCCAACGTACTGTAGCTGCAGGCGTGCGCGCGGGCGACACCGGCGAACGTCATTGGTCCACCCCGGCGCGGGCCTGGGATGTTTTTGACGCCAAAGCCGACGCCATCGCGGTTTTGAAGGCAGCAGGAGCGCCGGCAAATAATGCTCAAGCAACGCCAGACGCCCCCGATTGGTATCATCCCGGCCGATCCGGCGTCTTGCGTCTGGGTCCAGCGGTGTTGGCCAATTTCGGTGAAATCCACCCTAAATTATTAAAAACGATGGATGTCGACGGCCCTATAGCAGCATTCGAAGTATTCTTTGACGCGATCCCAAGCCCGCGTAAGAAGCAAGGCAAAACCCGACCGGCGCTCGTCTCTTCACCGTTCCAGCCAGTACGCCGGGACTTCGCATTTGTTCTCAACGACGCGGTGACGTCCGCAAAAGTCATTACGGCAATCCGGTCCGCAGAAAAAAAATTAATTACCGATATATCTATTTTCGATGTTTATGCAGGCGCAAACCTAGGCGACGATAAAAAATCCGTCGCACTTTCCGTTACGATGCAGCCAGTAGACGGCACGATGACTGATGAAGTCATCGACAGCATTTCCGCACGAATAATCGCCGCCGTTGAAAAGCAAACGGGCGGCACGCTGCGTGGATAGTTAAAGTTTACGAATTCTTAGCTGCCATTGAAGTTGACTAAGAGAAGCTAGTCGGCTCTTTATGATTGCCGCCTCAATAGTCTATCTTTCAACATAAAGTCTTCTCCCGCATTATATGACAGAGCGCAAAAAATCATACACAGTTCCCTGCGCGTCGACCTTTCGCGACGCAGTTATGGCGTTGGCGGCGACGCGGAACGTGAATGTGGGCGATATCGCCCGATCCGTCATGTTGATATTACCAGAGGCCGCCATTGCAGCGACACTGGACCCTGGCGAACCCACGGTGAAGGATCGCGAAACCATCGTCTTGAAATCCGGACCAAGCGCAGGAAAACCCTGGCGCCGCAAACCGCGCCTTCAAGTCCGTCTTCCGGCGATCCACAGCGTCGAAAACATTCGCCGTACGCTGAATTTGGCCTTGGCGATGGATAGCGGCGAACAGAATATATTGATAGAAGCTGGTGACCAACCTTCCGCCCATGAGCGTCTGTCCAAATTGGCGGATGAAATTGAGCGGCTGCGCACCGTCAACAACGCCCTCGCTTTTATGCCTCTGGATAATGGTGTCCTCAGTCGCGCCGAAGCATTTTACGTTCTGGGCTTTGCCCCAAAGGCAAAACCCAGCCGGACGGCAATCAACGCAAAATACCGAATGCTTGCCGCCATTCACCATCCGGACAGCGCTTACGGCGATCACCGACGCATGAGCCAGCTTAACGAGGCCATCGGATTCCTGCGGCAATCCGTCTGAACACTCTTTCAATTCCACACGTTGAATGTCAGCATATAGCCAACAATAACGGTGTTGGGAACATGGGTATGGATATGCATTTTTTGACAATTGCGGACGCCGCGCGCCAAATTGAAGCGAAATCACTGTCACCGGTAGACCTGGTTGAAGCGCTGTTGGCGCGAATTGACGCCATCAACCCGCAATTGGACGCCTTCATTACATTGACTGGCGAACAAGCGCTGGCCGCCGCCCGCAACGCTGAGGCGGAGATAGCCGCCGGTCGCTATCTTGGGCCGCTGCATGGCATCCCGTTTGGCTTGAAGGACATTTACAACAGTGCGGGCGTATTGACATCCGGCCATTCCCGCACTGCCAAGGACCATATCCCCGACGAAGACGCCACCACAACGGCGCGGCTTCGCGGCGCTGGCGGCGTGTTGATGGGCAAGCTTTCGACCCATGAATTCGCCCATGGCGGCCCCTCTTTCGATCTGCCCTGGCCACCAGCGCGTAATCCCTGGAATCGCGACCATCAAACCGGTGGGTCAAGCAGCGGATCGGGCGCCGCCGTCGCCGCTGGATTTTTATTCGGTGCTATGGGGTCGGATACTGGCGGGTCGATCCGAAACCCCGCCGCGCTTTGTGGCATTGTGGGACTAAAGCCCACATATGGATTGGTCAGCCGTTACGGCGTCATGCCGAATTCCTACACCTTCGACCATGCAGGGCCCATGACCTGGACCGTCGAAGACGCCGCTATCATGTTACAGACACTAGCGGGACACGATCCCAAGGACCCGGCCAGCGCGAAGGTATCTATCCCGGACTACCGCGCCGCCCTGACCGGCGACATTCGCGGCATAAAAATTGGTGTCGTACGCCATTTCTGGGAGGAGGACCACCCCGCCAACGACGAAGTCTGCGCCGCTATGGATGCGGCCATAGATGTTCTGCGCGGCCTGGGCGCGACGTGCGAAGACGTGCGGATGGAACCGATGCAGGCGTATTACGACACCAAAGTCACCATTGCCGAATCCGAATTGTTTTCGGTCCATCGGAAAGCTCTTATGGAACAACCAAGCGATTTTGGCGGCGACTTCCTGGCTCGCGTTCTGCCCGCCTGTCTGATCAGCGGCCCCGATTATGTGGAAGCGCAGCGCCGTCGGCGGCTGCATATCGCCCGGATGGATCCAATTTACGCCAAACACGATATCCTCGTGACAGCGGGACCGTATGGCCCGGCGCCCCGGCTGGATAGCCACCGCACCGGTACGTTCTTTTACGGCTCCAACATCGCCACGCCGTTTGACGTTACCGGCGGCCCCGCGCTGGCGCAGTGCAACGGATTTTCCAAAAGCGGATTGCCGCTATCCCTGCAGTTTGTTGGCCGGCCATTTGATGAAACCACGGTGTTGCGCGCCGCGGACGCTTATGAAAAAGCGACGCCCTTTCGCGACCACCGCCCGGACCTTCAACCGGGCCTGTCGCCGGATCGACCCGCGCCCTTTGCGCCGCCAACGCCCGAAATCACCCTGGACGCCGCCACGCAGGCGCTCGTCGCCGGAATGGCGAAGCGCGCCGGGTTATCGCTAAATGAACGAAACTTGGCGTTTTTGTATGAAGCCGCACCTGGCGTCTTCGCCATGGCCGACCGGCTGCGCGAGCCCATCACCTGGTGGGATGAGCCCGGCAACACGTTTAATTTCCCCTAATAACCTGACCTTAGCTCATGACCTGCCTTAAGTAAGGTCGGCGCAGGCTTTTATAATTAAATCACCACCGCGGACGAGGTCGTCTTCTGGCGCGACAAAACTGGCACGGAAATATGGCGACAACCCATACGCGACACCTTGGACGACCGCAACACCGACTGAATCCAGCAGATACATGGTGAAGTCGGTGTCGTTTTCGATCACGCGACCATCCGGCGCTGTTTTGCCCAACGTTCCCGCACAGGAACAAAAAATATACATGGCGCCATCGGGCAAATCACATTGCAGTCCCTTCGCCGCGTTCAATTTTTCGAATAGGATATCGCGCCGATGCTGCAGATTGGCCGTACGTTCCTTCACGAATTCCTGCGGGCCTTCCAACGCCGCGATGGCGGCGGCTTGGGCCACGGCGCTCACGCCTGATGTGCTTTGGGATTGCATCTTGCACATGTTGGCGATGATTTCCTTGGGTCCCCCCGCAAATCCAAGACGCCACCCGGTCATCGAATAGGCCTTCGAGACACCGTTACAGGTCACCGTGCGATCATATAGCTTGGGTTCAATTTGGGCGAAGGTCGAAAATACATGTCCATCGAAGATCAAATGTTCATAAACATCGTCGGTCAGAATATGAACATGGGGATGTTTCAACAACACATCCGCCAACGTCCGCATTTCGTCTGGGGTATAGACCGCACCCGTCGGATTGCTGGGCATACAGAACATCAGCCATTTGGTGTTTTCGGTGATCGCCTCTTCAAGTTGTTCCGGCCGCATCTTGAACAAGTTGTTCTGCCCGCAGTTCACGATAACCGGCGTTCCCCCGGCCAATTGTACCATGTCGGGATAGGACGCCCAATACGGCGCCGGAATGATCACCTCGTCGCCTGCACCAACAGTCGCCATCAAGGCGTTGAACAGGATTTGCTTGGTTCCCGACCCGGCAGTGAGTTGATCCAAGCCATAGTCCAGATCATTGTCGCGCTTAAATTTAAGTTGGGCAGCTTCGCGCATGGGCAAGGTGCCGTTGACCGGCGTATAGCGAATTTCGTTCTTCTCCATAAGCGCAATCGCCGCCTTATTGGCGTGATCGGGGGTTGGGAAATCGGGCTCCCCCGCTGTCAATTTGATGATGTCGCGGCCTTCGGCTTGAAGGTCACGCACCCGCGCCGATGCCATTTGACTGGGCGATGGTTTAAATCGTTGCATTCGGGGGGCGAAAAAATCCACGTTAGCGTCTCCTGATCTAGTTTGGCCAACAGTTTTCCCTAAAACCCAGCGCAAAAAAAGGCCTAATAATTATCATCGCCAGACGCGTTGCCGTCTGGCGGCCAGGCGTCCACGCCCTCTTCAAGCGGCACTTCAAGGCTGCGCAGCAGTTGTGAAAACATTGTCCAATGGCCAATCGCGACGACCATCTCAACCAATTCGGCCTGGCTGCGAATATGGGTCGCGCATTCCATCCAGACCCGATCGGATATCTTGCCATGCTCCAGCGTATCATCAACCGCCGCCAACACCACCTTGTCCGCCGCGCCTAAATTATCCGCCTTCTTCCAATCGCGCACGGCCACTACCTCTTCCGCCGCCAACCCAATATGTTCCGCAAAGCGCCAATGCTGGCTCCATTCGTAATTAGACCCTGTCACCCACGCGATGCGCATGATGATGAGTTCCCGTAACCGGACATCGAGCTTCTTGCCGGTGAACAGAAGAGTCGACAGCAATTCCGTCATCGCTTTGGCTAAATCCGGATTGTGCAACAGCACCCGATAGACGCTGAGTGGCGCCAAAGATTCCCGAACGCCAACCTCCTTCGCCGCAGCAAGCGCGTCTTCAACCGACAGCATTTTCAAACGTTCAGACATTCAACATCCCCCTATCTGATGTGCACTGCGTTTATGACCCACGAAATGCCGCAATTCCAGCCCAATATTCCCATAGTTTTCGCCATTAATGTGGGTACGAACATCGCGCGATCGCCAAACTTCAAAAGCAAGACAGGACTCAAGTAATGTTGAACCGGATCATCACAAAGAAAAAACCACCCAGCGCCGCCCAGACCCCGCCGTCCCACCACGACGTCAAGCAGAACAGCCCAGCCCTCGCGGAACGCTGACAAATTCTGCCTACTCTCCCGTATCAAATACCAATTCACAGCAGGCGGCGCTTATTGGGCCCGGCGTTTATTTCGAAGGAACATTACAGAATTGTGACGAAGTCGTCATCGACGGTACGGTGCAGGCGAGCATTGTCGCCAACCGCATATTGGTTCGCGAATCCGGCAGGTTTTCCTGCGCGGCGACAGTTAACGACGCGGCGGTCCTGGGTAATTTTGAAGGCACCTTGACCGCCTCCACAAAATTAACGGTGAACGCCACCGGGCGTGTTTCCGGCGCGATCAGCTGCGCGGCGTTAGAAATCTCATCCGGCGGCATTCTGACCGGCAACATCAATGTTATTGACGACAACAGCGCCGCGCAAATGCTGGACGCCGTCGAAATCACCAAAGACCTGGCTGTTCCAAAGCTCGACCGGGACGCCGCTGAATAAAACGGTCAATCCGGTGTGAAGACATTAAGCCCCCCAGCGTGCCGAACCTCGCCGGACGCGCCGAGATAGTCGTTTTCGGTCATTGTCGCCAATAACGCCGGGTCATCAGGCGGGTTGGCGATAAAGCGGCTACCATCCTCCAGACGCCCAAATAGAATACCGTAGGACGGTCCCTTGCGGTCATGCATGACCGTATAAGTCTCGATGCTCCCCTTGCCATTCGCTGCTTCGGTCACGGCGGGTCCTTTATCCGCATTGATCGCGGCTTGATAAACCGCCGGGTCTTTCGGCGAGAAAGGTTTGCCAGTGGGTTCCATCGAATAAATGCCCGCGGATTGTTTCGTGATGTAATTACCATTCCCCGTGACCATGCCCTTCACGCCGGGCTTGGCCCGCACCTTATTCATCATCTCCGCAATGGAATGGGTGACGTAGTTATTTCCTGGCCCGCCGAAATACGGCAATCCACCGGTAACCGTCAAACCACGGGGGTCGTCGAGGGGAATTTTCATTTCCTGACAGGCGATCTGCACCGCCGAGGGGAAACAGCTATAGAGGTCGAGATGCGCCAAGTCGTCGAGCGTGCACTCCGCCATCTCAAACGTTTCGCGCGCCACCGTCGCCATCGCTGGTGACGAATGCATATTCTTGCGGTCACTTAAAAACCAATGGTCATAGGCGTCGCCGCATCCATGCAGATACACCCATTTGTCTTCCGGAATCCCAAGCGTCTTAGCTTTGGCAACCGAGGTCAGAATGATCGCTGCAGACTGGTCGATAAAGGCGTTGGAGTTCATTAGCTTGGTGTAAGGAAAGCCAATATAGGGATTAGTTTCGCTCAACGTTGAAATGTCTTCCGGAGAAAAACCCTGACGCCGGTCGGCCAATGGGTTTTCAGCGGCGACGTTGGCAAAGCCCGCGAACAGCTTGCCCATTTCAGCATTGTGTTCGGCGATAGTGCGCCCCCGGGCTCCACGAATGGCGTTTTCGATCATCGGATAGGCGAAGATAGCCCCGCTCATGCGATGACGGTCTTCCATATCGCTCCACCCGCGTGTCTTGACGCCCCATTCCTCATATTTCCCACCAGGGTCTTCGCCCCAATCCAGTTCGATTCCGGCCCGCTGCGCCGCCTTTTGGGTCGCCAGCGCTTCTCCACCGCAAATCATCGCCGCTTCAACCTCGCCCCGCGTCACCATTTCAAACAACCGATTGACGCACCATTGCGGCATATTGCCACCAGGGTGGGTGTAAATCAGCCGCGTCGCCGACGACGCGCCCAATCGATTGGCCAGGGAGACCGGCGGATTGGCGTATTCCCCAAACGGACAGGTAAAACGCCAGCTTGTGTCGGAAAAGGACCGGAGCAGAATCAAGGTATCCAACGTTTCCAGCAACGCCTTGCCCGCGCCGCTGTCTTCCGCCGCCTGACGCGCCGCCGCCGCCGTCATATCCATGGGCGAAAGCGCCGCTTTTGGGTCTGCTTCCCGTTGGGTCTTTTGCCCACAACCGACCAAAATCGGCGTCCGGCTATCATCCATGTCTCGATACTCCTATTGCATGGGATTAACGTCGGGGACCCCCAACATCATTTGGCCCAAATTTTCATAAGCGATTTCGCTGACCATAAGATGCTGGGCGGCGACGTTCATGTCACGTAAGCATTGTTGCAGGATGTTTTGTTGATAGATCGCGCCGCCACCGGAATACCGGAACGTGTCGGTCACCACTTCCAGGGCCACTTCAGTGCAGTAGGATGCAATTGCGCGGAGTTCCCCTTGCAATCGCGTTGACGGTCGCCCGCCCTCAACAACAGCTTGGTAGGCCGCATCGTTGAGTTCGATGGCCAGCGACCGCGCGGCGCGCAATTTAAGGTCGCCCGCACCAAGCATCCGTTGCACGGCTGGTCGCGCCGAGAGGCTGGAGAGTTTGCCCGTATATCCACGCTTTTTCGCCGCTTCGCGTTCCGTAAAAGCGTCGAGCGCGCGGCGGGCGACGCCCAGCGCAAAACCCGCATGTTCATTGGCGACGAAACCCGGATGCCCAATTTGATAAACTGGACCGCCCCGATTTTGAACGCCGTCGAGTAAATTCCATGTAAAAGCTTCCTGTACGAACAGGCCATCCACCGAAAAATCGCAACTGCCGGTGCCCTTCAATCCTGCAACCTGCCAATTGTCATGGAGTTCCACCGAGGCCGTTGGAAACACCATCATGCGCCGTTCCGGCGTTCCATCCCGCACAACGATGGCGCCGGCCCCAATCCATTCGGAGTGGCGGACGCCGCTGGCGAACGGCCATCGACCAGATAAAAGATAACCCCCATCGACAATCTCGGTTTTGCCAATGGGCATGGCGACGACCGCACCTAAAGGAATGTGGCCTGACGGGAACATTTCCGCTATCGCCGTGTCTGGCAGAAAGGCACCCGGCAGACCAACAGAGGTAGACCCAACCATGGCGCACCAACTCGCTGCGGAACTGGCGTACGCCAATGCTTCCAGCACCAGCATTTGCGTCGTTGGGTCCGCCTCCGCGCCGCCAAGCTCGGCGGGCAATTTCAACCGGAACATGCCTGCGTCTTCGAGTATTTTTACCGATTCCGGCGATAGCGTGTTGTGTGCCTCATCAATCGGGGCCTGAGCCGTCAAAGTGTCAGCAATATCTTCAACCGAAGACAGCAATTCCCGTCGGGTTTTCGACACATCTATAGGAGCTTCCGTACTCATGAATTGACCCCTTACTGTTAGGGAGATGCTACGCTTTACCCGTCATGAAGGTATGATAATCGTAAACGTCATGGGTTTCGATATTGCTGAACCCGGCATCTTCGAGTTGCCCCTGCATAACCGCCACCGGGACACGGCGTCCTACCGGTGGGCTTTTTCCGTTGTCGGCGTCCGCCCAATCGATAATCGCGACGACGCCAGCGGGCTTCAATAGACGTTTACATTCAACCATGAGAGGCTCGGGCGCGTCCAATTCATGATGGAGTTGGCCCATGACGATAAAATCGGCGCTATCATCCGGCAGAGCAATCGCATTTGGCGCCATCAGCAGCACTTCAACGTTTTTTAAGTCACGTTCCACAGCGTCTTTGTGCAATAGACTCACCATACCTTCCAAGATATCACATCCATAGGCTTTCGCCTGTGGGAAGCGTTCCGCAAAAGGCAAAGTCAGGAACCCAACGCCAGCGCCAATATCCACCAACGTACAGTGAGAGGCAGGCTTCAAGACTTCCCAGATACGGTCCGGATGAAAATATTCAAGCCGGTCGGGACTGCGCAGTCGCTCGATCCGCGCCGGATCCATACCCATTGTGTCGACCATAACGAAAATCCTTTTCAGATTAAGGTTGGATTTACGGCATGACGCCATATTCAAGAAGCGTCAAGGTAAACTGGCCCGAGGGAAACTGACTTGAGTCCGGGAGAGTGGTTTCGTAACGTTCCAAGCTATTGTCCGATCCCCGCTGCGGACGCACCGCCGCCCTAAGAAAGCAAGCCCCATGTATTATCCCGGCGCCCACGCGCAAACCCGGCCCAACCATCCTGCGGTCATCATCGCTGGCTCTAATGAAAGCATTGATTACAAAACGTTGAATGATCGATCCAACCAGATTGCGCAATTGCTTCATCGTCAAGGATTCCGGCCTCGCGACCACATCGCCCTTTTCATGGAAAACAATATCCGGTATTTCGAAATTATGTGGGCCGCCTTTCGGTCCGGCCTCGTCATCACGCCGATCAACAGATACCTCACCGCGGATGAGGCCGCGTATATCATCAATGATTGCGGCGCCAAAGCGGTTTTCACCTCTGCCTATATGTCCGAGGTCGCGGTGGCGTTGCCCGCGCGGACACCCGAATGCCCCCTCCGATATATCATTGACGGCACGTGCGACGGGTATGACGACTTGGATCAAGCCATGGAACTCTGCCCGGCGACGCCGCTGGCGGAGGAGCCTTTGGGGATGACCATGCTCTATAGTTCCGGCACGACGGGACAGCCCAAGGGCGTCATGAAACTTCTGCCGCCCAACCCGGTCACCAAAGGCGCCATAATACTGCCGAAATTGCACGCCTATGGCATGGATGAAAACTCGGTCTATTTGTCGCCGGCGCCGATTTATCATGCGGCCCCGCTTGGATACACCATGGGTGTTTTAAGTCTCGGCGGCACCGTCGTCATGACGCCGCGTTTCGACGCAGAAGACGCCCTGCGCTGCATCCAGGATTACAACATCACCCACAGCCAGTGGGTCCCGACCATGTTTATCCGCATGTTAAAGCTACCCGATGACGCGCGGCGGCAATACGACCTCTCCAGTCATCAAGTGGCCATTCACGCCGCCGCGCCCTGCCCCATCGAAATTAAACGCCAGATGATTGATTGGTGGGGCCCGATCATCCACGAATATTACGGCGGGTCGGAAGGCATTGGGTCGACGGCAATTGATTCCTATGAATGGCTTAAACGTCCCGGGTCCGTTGGCCGCGAACGCATTGGAAAAATTCGCATTTGTGACGATGCCGGGGATGAGGTCGAAACAGGCGAAACAGGCCTTATCTATTTCGAACATCCAAAAATGCCATTCGCCTATCATAACGACCCGGAAAAAACGCGCGGGGCGCAAAATCCGAAATTTCCCAATTGGTCGACCATGGGCGATGTGGGCTACGTGGATGCCCAAGATTTTTTATACCTGACCGACCGCAAGAGCTTCATGATCATTTCCGGCGGGGTGAACATCTATCCCCAAGCCATCGAAGACGCGCTGGTGTTGCATCCGAGCGTCGCCGACGCCGCCGTCATTGGCGTGCCGAATGAAGATTTCGGCGAAGAAGTGAAAGCCGTTGTGCAACTGATGTCTGGCGTCGAAAAATCAGACGACCTTGCGTCAGATTTGATCGCATTTACACGTGAAAAAGTGGCTGCCTACATGGCGCCGCGATCGGTTGATTTCACACCCGAATTGCCGCGGCTTCCCACTGGGAAATTGTACAAACACAAATTGCGGGATCAGTATTGGCCGAAAAAAACGAAATGATTTTGGCGCCCGCCCCACGACGTTCATTTTATGAATCGGAAAAGAATGATGAGTAGCAACCCCGTATTGTTCGAACTCAAAGATCGCGTGGCCGTCATCACGCTGAACCGACCCGCCCAGCGCAACGCCATGAACCAGGAGGTGCGGGGTTTACTCATGGGTTATTTGCAGCGGGTTCGGGAAGATTCTGAAATTCGCGTCGGCGTCATCACCGGCGCCGGGGGTACATTCAGCGCAGGGGCGGACCTTAAAGAACGCGCGTCGGGCGGTGGCGCCCGGCCTCAAGATAATGCGCCCGCCACGGTGATCGAAGCAGATATTTCCACCCAATGGTCCACGATGAAAATGGAAAAGCCGATGATCGCCGCAATTGACGGGTATTGCTTGGCGGGTGGCATGGAATTGGCGTTGACCTGTGACATCAGGGTTTGTTCAACTGAGGCGCAGTTCGGTCTTCCCGAAATTGTGCGTGGATTTTTCCCCGGCGGCGGCGGTCCTCAGCGTCTGGCTCGAAGCATTCCCCAATCCATCGCCATGGAAATCATCCTCACCGGCGACCGCATTGACGCCAAGACCGCATTGCGCGCAGGTATCGTGAGTCGTGTAACGCCTGTAGACGACTTGATGCCCACAGCCTTGAAACTCGCGACACGCATTGCCGGGCACGCCCCACTGGCGGTGCGGGCGGTCAAGGAGGTGGCATTGGCAGCAATGGACGAAACCTTTGATCAATCCATGCGACTGGGCGGCGCCTTGCGCTGGGTGGTCGGGCAAACCGACGATGCGAAAGAAGGCCCCCGCGCCTTCGTCGAAAAACGAGACGCCAATTATAAGGGCCAGTAGTGGCCTTCTTGAATTATCACGTATCGATATAGGCGTATTTCTTGCCCTCTCGCACTGCCGTCGGCGGCGGGCGGCGGAGCGAACTGGCGATCCAAGTTCGCGTCTCCGCAGGACCAATAACATCGTCGATCCCGCCGCCAGTTCCGGCGTTCACTGCACGAGCGGTCTCATAAGCTTGTTCGACGCGATCATCGAATTCCTGACGCCGCGCCTCCGGATCTTCAATCGCCGCGAGTTCCTTGCGATGACCGAGCTTCACCGCGCCCTCGATGTTCATCCCAGCGTATTCCGCCGTCGGCCAGGCGACCGTGCGAATGCCTAGATCGCCTGCCGCGCGGGCGATACGAATGGCGATTTCACCACGATTGGCGATCAGCAGGGCGGAAATACTCATTGAGGGCCCTCGGGAGCGTTGAATTTAATGTGGAGAGCAGGTGGGGAATGGCACCACCGGGACGGTATCAGCCGCGCGAGCGCCAACCAATGTCTGTTTCCCTAAAATCGCTTGCCTCTTGCATTGGCGGTAAATTTAAGACGACATGAACCCATCGAACGTTTTGTTAGGTAAAGGCCCTCACAATGGATATGAACTTGTCGGCGGGAGACGACGCCTTTCGCGCTGATATGCGCGCCTTCCTGGCGGAAGCTGTCACGAACGACTTGAAAGACGCCGCCCGCAAACGCATCAGCCTATGGCAGGACATCGATTCCGCGATGGAGTGGCAACGCATTTTGCACGCCAAAGGCTGGGCCGCACCCGATTGGCCGGAAGAATACGGCGGCACCGGATGGACGTTGTCGCAGCGGCACATTTTCGCCCAGGAATGCACCCGCGCCGAAGCCCCGGCGCTTATTCCCATGAGCCTGAGAATGTGCGGTCCCATGTTGATCGGGTATGGCACAGACGCACAAAAAGCTCATTACCTGCCGCGAATTCTGAGCGGCGAAGATATCTGGTGTCAGGGCTATTCGGAACCCAGCGCCGGGTCGGACCTCGCCTCGCTGGCGACCTCGGCCGTTTCGGACGGCGACGACTATATCGTCAACGGCGCCAAGATTTGGACCAGCTATGCGCAATACGCCAATATGATGTTCGCCCTCGTCCGCACCTCGACCGAAGGCAAGAAACAGGAAGGCATTTCCTTTCTGCTCATCGACATGAAGGCGCCAGGCGTCACCGTCCAACCGATCATCAACATCGCTAGCTCGCACGAACTCAACCATGTGTTTTTTGAAGACGTGCGCGTGCCCAAAGCAAACCGGGTTGGCGATGAAAATGACGGATGGTCGGTCGCCAAATATTTACTGGAATTTGAACGGTTCGCTATCGGGTCTGTCGAATTGCGCCGCAATTTGGGGCGCATTGAAGCGCTAGCCAAATTGACTCCGGTGGGCGGCGCGCCGCTGACTACGGAGTCCGGATTCCGCCTGCGTCTCGCGCGCCTGAAAATTGAGACGACCGCGATAGAAATATCGGAACAACGGGTATTGGCCAATCTAAGCGCCGGGAAACGACCCGGACCGGTCTCGTCGATGCTGAAGGCGGCGAGTTCGAACGTTTTGCAACAAGTCGACACCTTGGGCGTGGAAGTGGCGGGATATTACGCCGCGCCCTTTCAGCCCGAAGCGCTGGAACCAGGTGTCAACACGCCCCCAGTCGGGCCGGAACAAGCGATTTCCTTCGTCCCCATGTATCTCAGCAATCGGGCGCGCACAATCGCGGGCGGATCGGCGGAAATCCAGCGAAGCATCGTCGCCAAGGTGATGCTGGGGTTGTGACGCGAGATGGTCCACCCTTGTAAAGGCCGAGCGCCTATGGATCATAAACACTCCCCCACGACGAAGGACTCCCCCACATGAGCGCCCTGGACGGCATAAAGGTTATTGAATTCGGCGACGGCGTCGCGGTTGGTTATTGCGGCGCCTTGTTGGCGGCGTGCGGGGCGGAGGTCATTAAAGTAGAGCCGCCGAAAATTGGCGACTCAGCGCGCTACCTGCCGCCCTTTGCCGAATATGGCACAGCGCCTGAGTCCAGCGGCCTGAACGCATTTTTGAGCGCAGGGAAGTCCAGCGTCGTCCTTGATCTCACCACGCCAGATGGTGCGGGAGCGGCCCAGCAGCTCGCCAGCGGCGCGGATATTGTTCTGGAAGCGATGGGGCCCGGCAACGCCGACGCCTTGGGGCTGGGGTTTAAAACGCTATCCATTCACAACCCTCAGCTCATCATGGCAGCGTTAAGTTGGTTTGGTAACGACGGCGCGCGGCGCGACTGGGCCGCCAGCGACGCTGTTGTCCAAGCGCTTGCCGGGTTCATTTATCCGATTGGCCAAGCGGAAGGCCCGCCGATTATCCCCGGTGGCTATAATGCGCAGATCACCGGGGGCCTGACCGCTTTTATCGCGGTGACAGCGGCGCTGATTGGCCGCCATACCGGCGATGATGGCGTTCTCATCGACCAATCGATATTAGAAGCGCAAACCGCATACACCGAAGCCGCTGGGGTCCGCGTCGCCTATGACGGTCCACCATCGGTGCGCAAAGGCATCAACAAATTCACGCCGACCTTCCCACAAACCATCTATCCGGCCTCGGACGGTTGGATAGGCGTTACCGCGTTGACGCCCGCGCAATGGCGGTCCTGTTGCGACCTGGTGGGCGCGCCTGAACTGTTCAACGACCCCCGCTTTCGCTCCTCGGAAGAACGCAGTAATAACGCAGACACGCTTGATGACCTTCTCATTCCCCTATTCGCCAAACGGCCCGCGCTGGAATGGTTCCACGACGCCCAGGCGCGCCGCGTCCCCTTCGCGTTGGTACCGACGATGGCGGAGCTTGCAACCCTGGACCATTTTCAAGAACGCGGCGTGGTGGCCCGGTTTGAACACCCCGATCTAGGCGTATTTTCCGCCCCCGTGATCCCGTGGAAATTGGCCGGAACACCCTTGAAACAAGGCGGCGTGGCGCCCCGGCTTGGCCAGCACACCAAACACGTTCTGGGGAGCTTCAACGATCAAGAAACAGTGCAGCGCGATAACCCAAAGGGAAATCCGCATACAGAGGGACCATCGCCCCTTCGCGATGTTCGAATTGTCGATCTCACCATGGGCTGGTCAGGCCCGTTGGCGACCCGTCATCTGGCCGATATGGGCGCGGAGGTCGTTAAGATCGAAGCCTGCCAGCACCCCGATTGGTGGCGCGGATGGGAACACACGGCGGAGTCGCTGGCGACACAGGCGCATGAGAAAAGCCCTACTTTCAATCAGGTGAACCGGAACAAACTTGGCGTCGCGATCAACCTAACCCAGCCGGAAGGCCGTGCATTGGTGCTCAAACTCGTGGCACGCGCCGACGCAGTGATCGAAAATCAGGCAACCGGTGTGATGGCTAAGCTTGGCTTGTCGTTTGAGGAATTAAAATCAGTAAACCCGGACATCATTATGCTTTCGCTGCCCGCGTTCGGTGCCGTGGGACCTTGGTCCGGGTATCGCGGTTATGGGTCGACGGTCGAACATGGTGCCGGTCTGCCCTACCTGACCGGAGACCCTGACGGGCCCCCGATTCAAACCCATGTCGCCTATGGCGATGCTTGTGGCGGCATGAATGCGGCGGCGGCGTTGCTGGTCGCTCTGTTCCACCGCAAACGCACAGGAAAGGGGCAACGAATTGAAATTTCTCAGGTCGAATGCATGTTGCAGCTTGGTGTCCATGGCGGAATCGCCCAGGGGCTTAACGGCGCGCCACCAACGCGAACCGGCAATCGGCATCCTGTGTTTACGCCGCATGGTTGTTTCGCCTGCGCCGAATCGGATACATGGCTGGTGCTCGCGCTCACCGAAGACTCCCAATGGCCCGCCCTCTGCAATGTAATCGGACAGCCGGGCCTTGGAACCGACGCCGCGCTGGCGACGGCAGACGGCAGACGGGCGCGCCAAGACGACATAGAAGGCGCCATCACTGAGTGGTGCGACGGTGTTGACGCGGGTGTCGCTATGGAAGCCATGCAACAAGCTGGTGTCCCCGCTGGCACCGTGCGACGGCCGACGGAATTGCTGCATGACCCAGCCTATGTGGAGCGCGGCTTTTGGTTGGAGGTGGACCGGGCCCATGTCGGGCCGAAACCGCACCCGCTGACACCGTGGCGGATGAACGGACAACGCGGCCCCATTCGCGCGCCTGCGCCCCTGTTGGGAGAACACAATAGAATGGTGCTTCATGACATTCTTGGCATGACAGACGATGAAATCGCGGATCTGGAAGCATCCCGAATTATTGGTGATCAACCCATCGCCAGTTAATGAGGCGTTGAATGATACGCTGATCATAGCATTGCCCCGCAGGCCTAATTCCGGCACCTTTGTCCAGACATAATTACTGATTCCGAAATTTGGTGGAGGAAAGCCATGTCCAGTGTTCTTGAAGGTGTTCGCGTCATCGATTTTGGCCAATATATCGCCGGGCCGTTATTAGGAATGTTGCTGGCCGACCAGGGCGCAGACGTCATTCGCGTGGAGCGCCCGGACGGCCCATCAATGGACACACCAGCCAACGCGACCTGGAACCGGGGCAAGCGTAGCATCACATTAGATTTGAAAAACGCGGAAGACGCCGCCACCGCGAAAAAGCTTATGGCGTCCACCGATGTGGTTATTGAAAATTTTCGACCCGGTGTGATGGACCGATTAGGTTTAGCATACGATGCCATCGCGGCCCCGCAACTGATCTATTGTTCGTTACCCGGCTTTGCCGCCGATGACCCGCGCGCCGCCATGCCCGCCTATGAAGGTGTTGTCGCCGCCGCCGCTGCGACCTATTTTCCCCGCGATGACGGCGAAAGCGACCCCATTTACACCGCCATTCCCATCGCATCATGCTACGCTGCGTTTCAATCCGCTGTCGCCATCACAATGGCGCTTCTGGCCCGAGGGCGCGATGGTGCAGGCCAGCGCATCGAAACACCAATGTTTGACGCCTTGTTCCCCTCGCTAGGGTCACGAGGACATAAGGTGCACGACCCTAAATTCAAAGGACCCTCGCGGCGCGGCATCTGGGGGCTGCAATATGAATGCAAGGATGGACGCTGGCTGCAATTCCACGGCTTTGGGAACCAGAATTTCGCATCATTTGCCGACGCTGCAGGCATTTCCGACTGGGATGACGGTTTGTTGGATTTGCAAACAATCATGCATGACCCTGCGTTACGCAAACAACACGAAGCGCGCGCCCGTGAGTTGTTCAAAACACGAACCGCGCAGGAATGGGAAGACTTGATCGCGGGCGCCGGGAGTGAAGGAGCTATGTGCCGCACCAGCGCCGAATGGTTTGATCACCCACACGCGTGGGGGTCTGAAATGATACTCGAAGTCGACGACCCGAACTTTGGCAAAATGCTGCAACCGGGCGTGAACGCGCGCCTGTCGAAATCGCCGGGTCGTGTACGCGGCCCGGCTCCTAAACCCGACCAGCACCGCGCGAAAATTTTGCAAGAGATAGAAACCGCGCAACCGATGGCACCGGGTGAAAATTTGGAAGCCCAATTGAAGTCGGCGTTACAAGGCGTCAAAGTTTTGGATTTGTGTATTATTTTGGCGGGGCCGACTTGCGGTCGGACACTGGCGGAATTTGGTGCCGACGTCATCAAAATCGACAGCCCGACACGCGCCGCCGTCGCCTCACATAACGATGTAAACCGGGCGAAGAAAAGCATCGTGCTGGATTTAAAGTCAGATGAAGGGAAAGAAATTTTCTGGCGCATGGTCGAAGACGCCGATGTCATTTGCCAGAACTACCGCGCCGGTAAAATCGCGGCGCTGGGTCTTGGGTACGACGAAGTTATTAAACGCAGACCTGACATCGTATATGCATCGATGAACGCCTATGGCCATGTGGGCCCTTGGGCGTTGCGCCCCGGACATGAACAATTCGCTCAAGCCTGCACTGGCATGCAGCTGCGACACGGCGGCGAACGGCCCCGGCTTCAACCCAACCCGGTGAATGATTACGGCACCGGGTTCATGGGCGCTTACGCGGTCGCGCTCGCCCTGTTTCACAAGCAACGCACTGGCGAAGGGCAGCATGTGGACACCGCGCTGGCCTATACCGCCATGACGCTGCAATCACCATTTATGCAAGACTACAACGGCAAAATTTGGGACGAACCCACTGGACGAGACAGCCGAGGGTCAAGTCCACTGCACCGGGCCTATGAAGCCAAGGACGGATGGGTGTTTATCGGCACGCGGGACACCGCAGCGTTCGCGGGGGTGAAAGGTTTGTCCGACATGGCGAACCTACAAGGTGCCGCCCTGGAACAGGCCCTGCAGGACCGGTTCCGAACTGACGCGGTTGCAGCGTGGGTGACCCAGTTGACAGCGGTAGGCGTCAGCGCGCATCGCTGCGTGGTCGATATTGACGAGCTGATGCAGGATCCCTATGTCATCGCCAACAACCTGAGCGCCACACGCCCGCACGCCTTTTTGGGCGACGTCACCACGACCGGCCCCGCACCGCGATTGTCCCGGACACCCGTTCGCTTGGGCGACCCAGCATCCGAACCTGGTGCCGACGCCGTAGAAATATTAACCGGCATCGGCCGCGCCGATGATTTCAATCGGCTGGTGGAATCAGGGATTGTGAAAGTCGACGGCATTCGAGCCGGTTGGTGATAGCGTAAAATAGTAATTTACCATAAATTTCCCTATAGACCATTTATTTCCATCGTTT
>JAPKDL010000253.1 GCA_028822585.1 Alphaproteobacteria bacterium
CGTTATCTGCCGGGCTTGTTGACCGGCGCCTTGATCGGGGCTTCTGCCGTCACCGAACCCGATGCCGGGTCCCATGTGCGGGGCATTAAAACCCGCGCTGTCCGCGATGGCGACAATTACCGCATTACTGGTGAGAAGATGTTCTCCTCCAACGTCACGGTGTCGGATCTAGCCCTAATCCTGACCCGGACTGGCGAGGATGAATTCACCATATTTCTCCTCGACCGTGAAGAACATGGCTACGAAACCCGAGAAATTTCCAAACTGGGACTCAGTGGCTGGTCCATGGGGCAAGTTATCTTGGATGACGTCGTGGTGCCCGCTGGGAATGCGATTGGCAGGATCGGTGGCGGGTTGCGGGAAACCATGAGTGGGTTTGAACGCTCGCGTTGTTTCGTGTCCACCTTGTCGTTGGGCATCGCTCAAGCCGCCCTCGATGACGCCATTGCCTACGCGCAACAACGCAGGAGCTTTGGCAAACTGATTGGCGAGCATCAATTGGTGCAAGCGATGATCGCGGAAATGGCGACGGACCTCGACGCCGCGAGGCTCCTGGTCTACCGGGGGCTAAAACTGCTCAACGAGGACAAACCTTTTCCGGTGGAAGCGAGCATGTGCAAAGCCTTCGCGACAGAGGCCGCGACCCGCATCACCTCCAAAGCGATACAGGTGCATGGCGCGTTTGGCGTCACGACAGAATTTCCCGTCGAGCGCCATTTTCGGAACGCGCGGATGCTGACCATCCCCGACGGGACGACGCAGATTAATCAGTTGATCATCGGACGCAATTTACTCGGCCTGTCCGCCTTTTGACGGAACCGTGTTATGGTTTGGGCAGATAGGGAATAGCGCCTGCGATATCGGTGTCGTCAATGACCTGTAAACTGGTGATGTCGCCTGTTTGGCGCGCTTTTGTGCAAGGCGCATACGCGTCGGAGCCCGCAAAACCGTGCATGGTCTCCATGGACGGAAACTCGATCAGCGCAATGAGGGTGGAGCCTACGTCGTCGCCTTCCACGGTGGTGATATTGCAGTTGCGCGATAGATGTTTTCCGCCATGTTAGGCAACAATGTTGTGCACATTCGTGGCGTAGTCCGGAATCCAGGAATCATCGATTACCGTGACTTCGGCGATTACATAAACTGGCATGAACCTCATTCCCCTCTTAATTATAAATTTTAATAAATTTTTGAAAGAGTAAACCAAATGGATTGGTAGAGTCTTGAAAATTAATGGCGTCAGGCAGGGCGGACGCCTTGCACGGTGGTTCGGTGCATGTGTCGAATATGCGTCTTGTCGTCATAGGGTAGCGCGCGGTGCAGGGTGCAACGATTGTCCCAGATCAGCAAATCTCCGGGTCGCCATTCGTGGGTGTGGATAAAGGCGGGGTCCAGTGCATGGGCGTGTAATCTGTCCAGCAAGATATGGCCCTCCTGATCTTCCAGGCCGATCACTCGTTTGGTCATCAGTGGTCCCAGATAAAGCGTTCGCCGTCCGGTTTCCGGATGGGTCGGCGCGAGGGGGTGAGCGGCCCCCGTCAATGATTTACGTTGGTTGTCATTGGGGCTGAATTTTTCGTGGTCATGTTCGTAAATATGTTCCGCCTGCAAATCCTTGATCCGGTGTTGCATGTCGTCGGACAAGGCGTCGTAAGCGGCGGTCAAATCGGCGAATTGGGTATGGCCACTGCCATCCACGGGCGTTTCCAATGCATAGAGCAAGGAGGCCATGGCGGGCGTTTGTGAGTAAGATTGATCGGTGTGCCAGCCGCGACCGAAATCGGGAATGCCGATATAGCGGCCCTTTTCCTGTTTGTTGGTGACCAGCAGGATTTCCGGATG
>JAPKDL010000110.1 GCA_028822585.1 Alphaproteobacteria bacterium
TTCTGGCGGTCGGTCTTTGTGGCGGCGAACAAGCGGGTGCATGGGCTCTATCCCCATGTCGCGTTGGAGCACCATTTCAACAAGATCTGGCTCGCCTAACATGCTGTCATTTGTTTTACGTAGACTAGGTGCCATGGCGTTGACAATGTTGGTGGTGTCGGCGGTAGTCTTTGGGTTGATGGAACTTATACCCGGCAATGTCGCTACAATGGTGCTGGGTCCCTACGCTAGTGATGAACAGAAAAATATCTGGCTGAGCGCGAACGGCTATCTGGAGCCCGCATGGTGTCGGTATGGCGTGTGGCTCGCGAATTTTGTGCAAGGCGATTTTGGGCATTCGATCCGTTTCAAGGTTCCAGTAGGCGATGTTTTGTGGCCACGATTAGGCCGGACGGCAATTTTAGGCGTGTCGGCGCTGGCGGTCATCGTTCCCTTGTCATTGACCTTGGGCGTGTTGGCGGGGATGCGCGAAGGCTCTATCATAGATCGCTTGATTTCAGTGATTGGAATTGTCACCACATCGATCCCTGAATTCGCCAGCGCTGTGTTTCTGACGAGCATTTTTGTTTTTTGGCTGCAGTGGTTACCGGGTGCCAGCACCATGAGTGACGGCTTTGACGCGGTTCAACTGGTTCTGCCGGTGTTGGTGTTGGTGTTGTATGATTTCGGCTATATCGCGCGGATGACACGGGCGTCGATGATTGACGTGATAGCGACGCCGTATATTCGCACTGCCATTTTGAAAGGCTTGCCGCGCCGTCAGGTAATCTTACGCCATGCATTTCGCAATGCATTGATTGCGCCTTTCACGGTGATCATGCTGCAAATCAATTGGCTGCTGTCCGGCGTCATCGTCGTGGAATTTTTCTTCGCCTATAAAGGTTTTGGGGCGTTATTGTTGGAAGCCGCCCTCAACCGCGATGTTTTCGTCATCGAAGCCTGCGCGATGATCGCCGTATTCGTTGCCGTTGCCACCCAGGCGTTAGCGGATATCGGTTATGCGTTTCTGAACCCTCGTATCCGGTTTGGGAGTGCTGATTAATGGGCGCGCTCACCAACATTGGCGCGGGGGTTGTAGCACTTTGGATTTTTGTCGCGTTGGCGGCACCGGTTTTGGCACCGTTTGACCCTAACGCGCTTCTGTCGCCGTTCGCCACGCCCGGCGCGCCAGGGCCAGATGACGGGACATTTTGGTTGGGAACCGATCACTTAGGACGGGATATCCTGTCGCGTATCATATGGGGCGCACGATCGGTGCTGACCTATGCGCCTGTTGCTGCCTTCTGCGCTTATGTGCTGGGCGTAACAATGGGATTGGCGGCGGGGTATTTCAAAGGTTGGGTGGACGCGGGTTTGTCATTTGTATCAAACGCAGTGCTCGCCTTCCCAGTGTTGGTTCTCTATATCCTGGTGATTACTACGATTGGTGCCTCCGCCCTCAATATCGTGCTCGCGGTGACATTCGCCAGCGCGCCGGGGATTATGCGGATTGTGAGGAGCTTGGTGTTAGATCTGCGCAATCGAGGCTATGTGGCGGCGGCGGAAACGCGTGGCGAGGCCTTGTGGTGGATTTTATTCGTGGAAATTTTGCCCAACGCGCGTGGTCCACTTATCGTCGACGCCTGCCTGCGGTTGGGATATGTCATCATTACCATTGGCGTTCTGGGTTTTCTGGGATTGGGGTTACCGCCGCCCGACCCCGATTGGGGTGGTATGATCAATGAATCACGTGCTTTGACGTTGGCGTTTCCGCATATGACGCTGTTTCCGTGTCTTGCCATTTCCTCGCTGGTGCTCGGGCTTAATTTAATGGCGGACGGTCTTCGCAAAGGCGAGGTTAGATCGTGACCCCAGTCCTCGATATCCAAAATCTATCCGTTTCATATCGGGCGCCGGGGCGCGTTGTTTCCGCCGTTACAGATTTTTCACTGTCCATTGCGCCGGGCGAACGGGTTGGGTTGGTGGGCGAGTCAGGGTGTGGAAAATCCAGCATTGCGATGGCGATCATGCGCTATCTGGGGCGCAATGGCTTGGTGTCTCATGGCGCCATCAACTACCAGGGGCAGGACATGGCGGCCCTGGCATCTGAAGCGTTGCGTCAGGTGCGGGGCGGCGGGATTGCAATGGTGTATCAGGACCCCATGGCGGCACTAAATCCAACGATGACGATTGGCGCGCAATTGATCGAAACTCGATTGGCCCACGGCGCGGTATCCAAAATACAGGCGTGCGACGATGCGATGGCAGGGTTGGCGGATGTTCAATTGTCCGATACGACCGCGATCATGGCGCGATACCCCCATCAATTGTCTGGAGGGCAACTGCAACGGGTCGTCATTGCGATGGCGTTGTTGCCACGCCCCAATTTGCTGCTTCTGGATGAACCGACCACGGCGCTGGATGCGACAGTGGAAGAGAGTGTCGTTGATTTAATTGGAGAAATCAGTTCTAAATACAGAACGGCATTGCTATTTATTTCACACGATTTGGGCCTTGTGGAGAGCGTGTGCGACCGCGTCTGCGTCATGTATGCTGGTCAGGCGGTGGAGGTCGGCACCGGGGTGTCTGTCTTCACCCAACCTCGCCATCCCTACACCGATGCCTTGTTGCAGTGCCGTCCCGACCCTCTGTCAACTGGTACAGCGCCCCGCGAAATTCCAGGAGTTATATCGGGGTCTCATGAGTACGGACGGGGATGCCGGTTTGCGCCGCGATGTACATATTTTGAAGTGGGGGTTTGCGATACGCCTGATATGGCCCTGTCTGCGCGCACAAATTCGACGTCTTCGCATATGGTTAGGTGCGTGAAACAAAATTGGACAAGGCCCACCGAAGAAATACCATTATTCGAACACATCCCCTCACAGGTGGATAAATCATCGTCGCGCCTAATGTTACAGGTTAATCAATTGAGCAAGACCTACCGAGACACGTCGCTTGTGGGCTTTGGGGGTGCGCGCGATGTAGTCGCGCTGGACGGTGTCAATTTGACGGTTCATAAGGGAGAGATCGTCGCGGTTGTGGGGGAATCGGGATCTGGTAAATCGACCCTCGCCAAAATTTTGATGGGGTTAGAGCTTACCGAGGACGGTGCGGTGTTGTTTGAGGCGGTGGATGTTGGCGCGTTACGCGCACGAAATCGACCACGCAGTATTCGTCGCGCCCTTCAGATGGTTTTTCAAAACCCCGACGACACCTTGAATCCTAGCCTTCGTGTTGGAACGCAATTACGCCGAGCGATTAAAGTTCTTTTGCCCGATCTGCGGCGTTCGGAAGTCGCCATGAGGGCGACTGAATTACTGGACTCTGTGCGGCTTTCCGCGCATGTCGCCAACATGTGGCCCAACGAATTATCCGGTGGACAGAAACAGCGGGTCGCCATCGCCCGCGCTTTTGCAGGGGCACCGGACATAATCGTTGCTGACGAACCGTTGTCGGCCTTGGATGTGTCAGTTTCCGCTGCAATTACGCTGTTGTTAAAGTCGATGCAACGGGACCACGGCGCAAGTCTGTTGTTAATCAGTCATGACCTCGCAGCGGTGCGGTATTTGGCGGATACGGTGGTCGTGTTATATGGCGGAAAAGTCATGGAGCGCGGGCCGGCGCCAGCGGTGTTGGCGTCCCCACGGCATCCTTACACCCAGATGTTAATGGGGGCCTGCAAGGTTGATGTGCCGAAGCTGGAGCCACAAAATGCGAACGTCGTTGTTGAAGCCGGAACGGGGTGCCCATTTGTATCACGGTGCCCCGAACGAATAGGAGGCCTTTGTGAAAATACGCCTCCGCCAATTATATGTTTGGGTGAAGAACAACACGAAATAGCATGTCATTTAGAAGCAGTAAATCGTTCGCGATAATTTTATTAATGCGTAATTACGATTTCTTATCGACCAACTATACATATTATTCATAAATAATGAGGAAAATTTTATGTATTTTCATAAGGGTTATTATCACACTTATTTTTCACGCTGAATCCGCCCGTGCGGATGCCGTGGATAAGCCTATTGTCGTGTCGGGTGATGTTTTAGAAGTCGCGGGCCAGCGCGTTCAGCTTTATGGCTTCGATGCGGCGGAACAACAAATCGCGTGCCAGGCTGGCCGCAAGGTATTCGTCCGAAAGCTTGTACCAGATGCCCAGAAAAAGACTGGTAAACAACGTCAGCAACGGATAGCTCGGACGACTTGCCGTCGAGTATAAATTTCATCCATCAAGGCTTCAAGCCGCGTCCAATTCAAAACTACTTTGGTGGCGTCAAGACCATGTAAAGAAGGGTGATCAAGCGCTGGGTTGGAGACAAACCGCGCTGGTTCGGTCTCAAAGGAATTTCTCATGACACGAATATAATAAATCTCAGCCCTATCTCCGAGGCTTATCAAGAGGGCTCTTTATGAGAGTATTATATACAAGGTCTAAAAAATTCACTTTGTATATTTGAACAATGGTTGTTTCGATGAAGATGTTTAGTATGCCGCCATGCCCTCCTTTTTAGTCCGAATGCCGGATTCTACATTTCGCTACGTTATTTTGATTGCGTCTCTGCTGATGTTATTTTTTGGCACCGGCAGCGTCTTTCTGATTGTCGTTGCGCTAAAACCAATTGCTGCGGATTTTAATTGGCCGCGCGCCGTACCGTCTTTTGCGTATTCATTACAATTTATATGTGGTGGGATCGGCGGGATCGGCATGGGCTATTGGCTGGACAGATCAGGAATGAGCGGCCCCGCCTTGATTGGTTCGTTAAGTATTGCGCTTGGTTCTATTCTTATGAAATACGTCACGGAAATATGGGAATTATACACGTTATTTGGATTGCTGATGGGGCTAACGGGCCGATCCACGATGTTTGCTCCTTTGATGTCAAACATCACGCGATGGTTTATTAAAAACCGGTCCATGGCTGTGGGGGTTGTAGGGGCGGGCCAATCCTTGGCTGGGGCCGTTTGGCCGCCAATTTTTCAAGCGTCTAACGAGTCAATCGGGTGGCGCGATACGACATTTTATTACGGGCTTTTCACCCTTTGCATGATGACGCCTCTGGCGTTGTTGTTCCGACGGTCGCCAGGAGAGAGCATCGAAGGCGCCCCAGGGGCGGCCGCAATGCCTAATGAACGTATTTCTAGCGACATAATACTAAAGTCTGAAGACCCAAAAACCCCGTTCACATCACGGCAAATTCAGGTTTGGCTGTCTATTGCGTCCACAGGTTGCTGTATTTCGATGGCGCTTCCTTTGGCGCATCTTGTCGCGCATGTCAGTGACCTTGGCTATCCTGCGGCCCGGGGCGCAGAAGCCCTTTCCGTGATGTTAATTTGCGCTTCCGCCAGTTGTTTCTTTGGCGTTGGTTACCTGGGAGGAAGATATGGTGGGTTACGGGCGCTGTTAATTTTTTCCAGCATTCAAACGGTTGTTTTGGTTGTTATGCCGTTTGTTGATGATCTGACGTTGATATATTTTGTAGCGGCGCTTTTCGGACTGGGTTACGGTGGCGTTTTGCCGAGCTATCCTGTAATCGTTCGAGAATTCCTACCAGCAAGATCGGCTGGGCGACGTACAGCTACGATAATTCTATTTGCGGGTACGGGAATGGGCATTGGCGCCTGGATGGGCGGCGCGCTGTACGATTTAACCGGATCTTACAATATGGCGTTCTTCTTGGGCGCAGCTTTTAATGCGGTTAACTTGGTAATTATTAGTAGTTTGATCCGCTTGCATCGCATGGGACGAATGATGTTATTAAGCGTGGCAACCTAAAAGTTGATTGTCTTCCGGCTAAAAATTGCCGATCTCTTAAAAACATTTCGTATATAAAATATAGAATAAATAAAATAAATCCGTTTATGACGGATTTGACCTATGTCGTCATTTCCGTCTCGACCGCGCGCTGTTCGTATAGTTTGGCGGCAACCGCAAGGGCCGTCGAGGAAGGGGCCCGCGGGGAAAACAGCAGTATTTAGCTTACTGAAGCGTGGCGGCAGGGTTTAAACAAAGATCATTCCCGATGTGTCGTCGGTAATTTTGTTTCCGGTCGTGGCGCAAAAAAAATGTGCCTGACAGCATCGTCTATACGGACGGTTGGCGACGGCCCGTGTGGGCTTGGGGGCCCAACATTTCTAATGCCTGATTTGACGTTAATCGTAGCCTGCTTGGTCGTGGCTTGACGGTCAACCTGAATTCAGTCAACCAAGACAATAACCAAGATGCTGGACATGATGGCAACGATTCCGAAAAGTTCCTTCAATGTCGTCTTTTCCTTGAAGAAAAAGAACGATGCTATAAATGTGAAAATTAATTCAATTTGTCCTAGCGCGCGGACATAAGCGGCATTTTGTAACGTAAATGCCGTGAACCAGCATATGGAGCCCAACACGCCAGCGACGCCCACAGCCAACGCCCAACGCCAGTTACGGATGACATCGACAAGAGTGCTGCGTTCTCGAAAGAGTAAGTAAACGCCCATGACAATGGTTTGCAAGACGAGGGACACGGCCAAAGCGAACGCCGCGGCCATCACAGCGCTCTCATGATTCAACGCCAGGGACGCACCTCTGAAAAAGACAACCGACGCGCCAAGGAAAGCACCAGAAGCCAGTCCTATCAGGGTCGCCTTTTCGGTCATACCGCTAAATAACGCAGACACCGTGATGCGCGTTTGCGCTGCGGACAAAGCCATAATGCCACCCAAACTGATGGCGATGGCGACGACGGCGGTTATCGTTAACGTGTCACCAAGAAGAATAAGGCCGAGGAAAGCCACCTGCGCGATTTCGGTTTTTGAGTAGGTTGTTCCAACGGCAAAATTGCGGAACGAAAACATCCACACCATTAAGGCGGTGGACAAAATTTGCGTCGCGCCACCGAGAACACAATAGAGTAAAAAGATATTGTTGTGTTGTGGGAGCGCCAATCCACCCCAGTGACTTAATCCCCACACATAGAAAATTGCAAAGGGCCACGCGTAAAAAAAACGCACATAAGTCGCCCCAGCGGTTGTGAGTTGCGACTTTAGATGTTTTTGGAGCGCTGAGCGGAGGTTTTGAAAAAACGCAGCGGCAATTGTGATAGGAATCCAGAACTCGATCATGCGGGGAGTATAACCTTCAAATTTGTTAGGACCAGAAGTCCTGAGCGTTAAAAATTTGGAAATTCGTACAAAGGCGTTGAAGCAAACGTTCATTTGTCGGCATACTGCAAGATCAACAGGTTGCCTCAACCTGCCTATTTATGTCGCAACGGTTATTCCGACTATTCGGTTAACCGCACGGGGACACCCTCACGACCGTGTACGCCGATAGTATCGATACGCTCTTTGAACGATATGGACCGGCCTATAAATGGCTTGCAATGGTCACCTGTATGCTTGGGGGCATGACGGCAATTTTGGCGAGCTCTACCGTGAACGTCGCCTTTCCAGACATCATGGGCACCTTTGGCATTGGCCGCGATCAAGCGCAGTTGCTCTCGACAGGTTACTTCGCATCGATGACGGCAGGAATGCTTCTATCCGCCTGGTTGATCGATTGGTTGGGCGAGCGTCTATCGTACTCCATTGCTTTGACGCTCTTTCTTCTAGGCGCTGCGATGAGTGGATCTGCGCAAACGTCTGAAATTTTGATGTCCGGTCGTGTTCTTCAAGGTACAGCAGCGGGCATAATTCAACCGCTTACCATGGCGGTCGTATTTAAGGTTTTCCCAAAGGGCAGCAAAGGAATGTCCATGGGGCTCTATTCTATGGGCATGGTATTGGCGCCGACCCTTGGGCCGACGGCAGGTGGGTTCGCCATTGAATACTTTAATTGGAGATATGTCTTTTTGTTAACGGTTCCTTCGGTGTGTCTTGCGTTCATCATGGGGAATTTATTCATGCCGAGCCGTGTGAGGCCGAAAAATTTTCCGACATTTGATTTTCTAGGCTTTGGATTCCTGGCGGTAGCGTTGTTCTGTTATATGATCGGGTTTAGTTACGGTCAGCGCATGGGGTGGGGGTCAAGCGAAATAGTTGGCTTGTTCATTTTGGCGTTCGTTATGACGGTTAGTTTCATTTTACGGCAATTGTACGGACCGCAACCGCTCATTAATTTGAAGCTGTTTTTAATTCCTCATTTCACGGCCGCGGCGTTGATTTCATTGTTCACCGGCTGTGCATTTATGGCCTCAACCTTCATGCTACCGTTGTTCGTTCAGCAAATTCAACAATACACCCCGATGGAGGCGGGTATGATGATGATTCCCGGCGGACTGTCATTGTTGATTATGTACCCGGTTGCAGGACGAATGGCGGACGCGTTGCCACCACAGATCCTTATCTACGCAGGTCTAATATCTTTTTCGCTAGCGTTCTTATGTTTGAGCAAGGCTGATGTAAACACACCTTTCTGGAGCCTGGTTTCCTTCACGCTGTTAATTCGCGTAGGCACGGCGTTTACCAGACCGGTGGTGAACTCCACGGCGTTACAGTCGTTGCCTAATGCATTGGTCAATCAAGGTTCTGGCGCGATTAATTTCATGCGCCAATTGGGAGCGGCTATGGGGACGAGCATGCTGGTTGTGTTCCTGGAACGAAGAATCCCGTTTCACAGCGACGCCTTTGCGGCGGCGCAAACCGGTGCGAGTGGGCTCAGTCAAGCGGCTCAAGGGCAGTTGGTGCAAATACTTGGCGAAGCGGGTGTTCCCGAAGCACTTCGGGAACCAGGCGCCTTACATCTTCTCGGCAAGATGATTTACGCTCAGGCCAGTACAAACGGTTTTCAGGACACGTTTATGGCGCTGGCTGTTGTGTCCATTGTTGGCGTCCTTCCAGCTATGGTTTTGGCGTTGTCGAACAAGGAGCCCGTGGTTTCGACGCCAGAACCGGAGCGTGCTACAAAATAACGCATACACTTTCTTAGAAACCGCATACTGATCTTAGAAATTGTGGCTGGTTTTTTTAAGGCTATTCAAAAGGACAATATGTCATGGAAGCGCTATTTCACCTCTCCATTCCGGTCGATAACCTGGATCGCGCAAAAGCATTTTATGTTGATACGCTTGGATGCGCCGTTGGGCGGGAGACACAGGGCCGATTCGATATTAATTTTTTCGGTCACCATATCGTCGCGCATCTTTCTCCGCGAGAGGCCGGTCGGGAAAACGGTGTCATTCCCTCGGATGGAGCGGTTGCGCCATTACGACATTTCGGCGCTATCTTGCCTTTGAATCAGTGGAAAGCGATGGAAAATCGATTGACCGCGAGGAAATCAAAATTCACGCTTACCCCACGTTTGTCTTTTGCAGGAAAACCAGCGGAACAGCATATCATGATGCTGGAGGATGGCTGCGGCAATGTCGTTGAATTTAAGAGTCAGCCATTTGAACGCGTCTTCGCGACCGGCGCGCCGTAATTCACGTTTAACGTTTACGGCCTTGGCGCGCCTTGCGTGCGGCGTATTTGGCATCTCGCGCGGCCTTGCGCTCTGCGACAAGGTCAATTTCGCGACGTTCTTTTTCAGCGGCTTCAATAATAAGACGCTCCGCTTCGGCGGTTTCTTCTTCGGCTTCTCGAATTTTGACGGCGATTTTTTCCTCGGCTTTTCTCGTCTTCTCAGCCAGTTTAGCCACCGTTTTTTCAGCAATGCGCGCTTTTCGGGCGATGCTGCGCTCAGCCCGTGAGGCTTGCCGTTCCGCAAATTTTGGATCATTCGCCGGGTCAATTGCGCGCACCTTTTTGAGCCGACTTTGCTTGGCTTGCGCCGCTGTGCTCATTCGGTTGGCAAAACTTGGCTCAAAATTCTTCATCGGAAACGGGACCCCTAGTTCTTGTTGCAGATAACCAAATGGTTGTGTT
>JAPKDL010000111.1 GCA_028822585.1 Alphaproteobacteria bacterium
ATGCCATGCGCGGTTTGGCGTAGGCGTTTGGCACCGGCGGGCAGATCGCACACCACTTCCGGCATACGCGGTCCAATGGTGTCCGGGTTGAATACGACCATGTCGGCGGTCATGCCTTCGCGGATAAGCCCCCGGTCATGGAACCCCCACTGGGTCGCGGTGTCGTAGGTGACCAACCGGACGGCTTCTTCCAGGGTAAAGGCCTGTTTGTCGCGCACCCAATGGCTCAGTAGGTGTGTTTGTAGGGAGCTGTCCATAATTTGTGATACATGCGCGCCGGAATCTGAAAACGTGACGCATGAATGCGGATGCTTCATTAAATCCAACGCATCGTCCATGTTTTCGTTGGCGATGGGTTGGCGGAAGAACAGTTTTAAATCGTGTTCCAACGCCATGTCGATCATCGCTTCCGCCGGTGCGACGCCGCGCTCACGGGCGATGTCGGCCATGGTGCGATGCGCCCATTTTTCCGACTCCATCACATAGAACATGTCCCATTCCGGTGGACGGGCTTCGCCGCCGATAACTGCGGGGCCCTGATAGGGGCGGCTGGCGATTTCGATCAGTTTCTTTTTGGTTTCTGGGTCGCGCAGCGCCGCTTCCTGCTGGTCCAGCGGCAACGCGCGAATGTCGCGCCAAACATCCCAATTGTCGAAGGGAAGATGTGTTTCAAACGACATGACGGAATTAATTTCGCGGGAATGGACCTGTGTGAACAGCCGCGCGCCTTCCAGGTTTCCCTTTTCGATGATGTCGTAGCAATCCCGCCACAGGCCTGGCGATTCGCGGCGACTCAGGCTGCCAAATGTAATGGGGCGTCCGGAATCGATCGAAAGGTTTTTCAAATCGGTATAATTTTGCAGGACGTAGTCCCTGTCGCCACGTTCCATCGCAAGCTGAAAAATGCCGGCGTCCAGTTCACCCATGGCGTGGACCAGCGTTTTTATTTCGGCAAAGTCAGCCGCCCGGCTGGCGACCTGTCGGTCGTCTGAGGTTCGGTGCGACGGGCTGCGGGAGGTGGAAAAACCAAGCGCGCCCGCTTTGACGGCTTCTTTCACCTGATGCGACATCGCCTTCAAATCGTCTTCACTGGCGGCCTCATCAAAGGCGCGTTCGCCCATCACGTAAGTGCGCAAGGCCGAGTGGCCGATATAGCCGCTGTAATTGATGCCCTTAGGCAGTTTATCGACGACGTCGAGATATTCCGGGTAGGTTTCCCACTGCCACTTGATGCCTTCCAGCATGGCACCTCGGTCAATGTCTTCGGCGCGTTCCAGATTGCGGAACACCAAATCGGCTTCGGCTTCGCGGCACGGCGCCAAGGTGAAACCGCAATTGCCCATCACCACACTGGTGACGCCGTGATAACACGAACACGTGCCCAGCGAATCCCAGAACACCTGAGCATCCATATGAGTGTGTCCATCGACAAAGCCGGGGGAGACAACATGGCCTTCGGCATCGATCACGTCATCGGCAGTCTCGTTGATTCTACCGATTTTCGTGATCTTACCGTCTTTGACGCCCACATCGCCGCGATACCGCGCGCCGCCGGAACCGTCGACAACCATTCCGTTCTTGATAACGATATCGTAAGCCATGTTGTTTATTCCCTCTAATTAGACAAACTTCGTCCCCATGCTTTTACCTTCCAGTGTTACTGCCCGGTCAGGCGGGTTTGAACACGGGCACTTTTTGCCCGCCATCGGTGTCCTGGAAGTCCAGTTGTACCTTTTGCCCGATCGATACTGAATCCGGATCGCATCCGACAATGTTGGTCATGACCGACACGCCTTCTTCCAACGTGACATAGGCAATGACATAGTTCGGATCAGCGCGGCGCATGACGGAATAGGTGTAAATTTCACCTTTGCCGGACGCCTCGATCCATTCGACGTTATTGCTCAACGTGAACGGGCTAATATTGCGCGGATACCAGAAAAATTGCCCAGTGTCCTTGCAGCGCGGCAGCATTAGCTTGCCTTCATTGGCCGCCGCCCAAAACGCGGTGTGTTCGACATTTTCTGGTGGCGATGGAATATTGCGTACGGCGCTCATGCGTCGGCCCTCCCCAAGATAACGGTTGAACTTCCCATGCGGGTCCCGATGGAGCCGCCTGTGCCGTGGGCCAAGGCGACTTGGCAATCCTTGACCTGCACTTTCGGGTGCGCTTCGTCGCGCAATTGCCGCACCGCTTCCAGAACCTTGGTTAAGCCGCCGCGGTTGATGGGATGGTTGTTGCACAATCCGCCGCCATCGGTGTTGAAGGGCAGCTTGCCTTCGCCCGAAATCAAATTGCCGTCGGACACAAACTTGCCGCCTTCGCCGACCGGACAGAAACCCAAATCTTCAAGGGTTTCCAGCACGGTGATGGTGAAGGAATCGTAAATCGACGCGTAGTCGATATCCGCCGGGGTGACGCCGGCTTCTTCGAACGCCAATGGGCCAGACCAGCGCGCGCCGGTAAAGGTCAAGTCGATTTTGCCGCCATTCAAATGTTTCGGCGCTTCGCCATGACCAAGCACTGGAACCGTATCGCGTTTCAAGCCAGCCGCGATTTCTTTGCTGACCACGACGAATGCGCCGCCGCCATCGGAAATAACGCAGCAATCGTTCCGGTGCAGCGGGTCGGCGACCATCGGTGAATTGACGACGTCTTCCACCGTGACCACGTTTTGGAGCATCGCATGTGGATTGTATTGCGCATGGTGCGACGCGGCGACCTTGATCCAGGCGAGTTGTTCGCTGGTAGTGCCGAATTCATGCATATGACGATGCGCGGCCATGGCGTACATGTTGACCACAGTCGGGCCGTAAATGTATTCGAACGGAATGTCGGGTGCCGGTTCTGCGGGCGCGCGCGGCGAAGTGCCTGTGGCCATGCCTTCGGCGCGGGGGCGGCCCGCCAGCGTGATCAGCGCGACGTTACACTTGCCCATGGCGATGGCTTCCGCCGCATGTCCAATATGCAGGACATAGGAAGACCCGCCAACATCGGTGGAGTCCATGTGCCGCAGATTATTGAGACCCATATATTCGATCATCGACAGTGGTCCAAGGCCGGGCGCATCGCCTGCACAAAAATAACCGTCCACCATGTCTTTATCGATGCCCGCATCCGCTAAGGCGCCTGCGGCGACTTCGGCGTGTAATTGCGCGACGGATAAATCTACCGCCTTACGCGTGGGGTGTTCGAAGATTCCCGCGATATGCGCGATTCCTTTAATGCTCATGCGCTCGTTCCATTCCCGTTTGAAATTCCAAGCTTAACCATAGGCAAGCGCCTCGGGGCTATCAAGTCCCGGCGGGTGAATAGTCCAGATAAATTGGGCAGAAGGTTTAGTTGAATAAAGCGTCGTAGGCGCTGAGATGGGCTTGCTAGCTGTATTGATCCTGGGCCCATTGCCGGGCATGAGCACCGCGTAATGCGGCTTGGTCTTCGGTTAAGGCGTTGATGCAGGGTTTGGCGAAGTCTTGCGCATCTTCCGCCAAATATAAGGTGGGCTCTTTTGGCAAATCGATGCCCTCCAAGGCCTGAGGCATTACCACAGTGGGTTTCGCTATCGCTATGGCTTCCAACGCCTTGTTTTGAATGCCACGCGCGATCCACATGGGCCCGACGGCAAGCCCAGCGTGTTTGAAGTAAAGAGTACATTTCGGTCACGCGGCCGGTGTCGAACACACCTGAAATTTGCAATAACTTGATTGCATCCAGGGACGGATTGCCGCCGACAATATGAAATGTCGCATCCGCGATGTGCTTTTTAACCTATGAAAAAATGTATGTTGCGAACCATTGGGCACTGTCAAAATTGAGCCAGTAATCCATGGTGCCGGTAAAATCAATTTTGGACCGGGAACTGTGTAAGGATTATCCTGGTCCAAGGCGGGGCCGAATTAGTCACAGTCGATGCCATTGCTCACCGCGCTGATACGCAATGAGGTTTCCAGGTTCAATCAGTTGAAAGTTCGACTTCCGGCTCAGCTACGAAGGTCGCGGCGTCGACGAACTGTGCGATGGACCTGTCGAATTTCAACAATTCTGTGGTTTCACGGTTGTACAGCCAGCAGAACGGTCACTGTTTTGTTGCGCCGCATGGCGGGAAATGGCGCGGGAATCGACGATTGACCCAACCGGTGGGATCGTTAAGTTGGCGCGTTGAAACTGAAGGCCTTTGATAACGGTGATTTGAGGAAATTTTTTTTGATGGCGGAACAATACGGGCAATCCACAGCAGCGGAAGCTGTGGCGGAAGAAGCGCCGGCGTTGGAAATTTACGAAGAAATTGGCAAAGCTAGAATTTCGGGTGCCGTATATTGGCTTACGCTGATTCTCGGCGGATTTGGGATCATGGTCGCGATCAACCAGACCTTCAGCTTCAACGCCTTTGGATATGTCCTTATTGATAATTCGTATTATTATTTACTAATCGCGATTTTTCTCTCACTGGCGTTTTTGATCTTTCCTGGTCGCAAAAAAGATAGTGGTCATGTGCCTTTATACGATTGGGCGCTTTTCGCGTTATCCGTCACTGTGGCATTATATCTGTCCTATCACGGTGGCGATATGGTTCTTAAAGGGTGGGATATCGTTGCGCCAATTGAACCTACAATTGCCGCCGCCATCATGTGCTTTCTCGCTCTGGAAGGGGTGCGCCGCGTCGGTGGTATGGTTTTGTTTGGCGTGTGTATGGTGTTTTTTACGTTTCCCCTTTGGACGGCGTACGCGCCTGGTTTTCTCTGGGGTGCGGGTAAGGAACCGCTTGAACTGGTTCGTGCCTATGCGATGGGTTTTGAGAGCATCGTTGGCGTGCCAATGCGTGTCGCGGGTAACATTTTAATTGGCTTTCTGGTCTTTGGGGCGGCGCTCGTAGTTACTGGCGGTGGCGAATTTTTCATGAATTTTGCTTCCGCGTTGTTGGGCAAGACTCGGGGCGGGCCCGCCAAGGTTGCCATTTTGTCGAGTGGTTTTTTCGGCTCGTTGAGCGGCAGCGTTATTTCCAATGTGGTCACCACCGGACAATTGACGATCCCCACTATGAAGCGGGCGGGGTATACGCCTGCTTATGCGGCGTCGGTGGAGGCGTGTGCGTCGACGGGGGGTACCTTGATGCCGCCGGTCATGGGTGCGGTTGCGTTTCTCATGGCAGAATTTTTGAACATCCCCTATCGTGACATCGTAATTGCCGCGGCCGTTCCGTCGTTCTTATTCTACTTGGCGCTTCTTCTTCAGGTCGATTGTTACGCCGCGGTAAAGGGTTTGAAAGGGCAGCCGGCCTCGGAAATCCCCGGCTTGTTGAAGACCCTGAAGGAGGGCTGGTTCTACCTCTTCAGCCTTGGGCTGTTGGTGTATCTCCTCGTCTATGCACGACTGGAATTGTATGCGCCTTACTATGCAACAATTGCTTTAATCGTATCGGCGACGATTTTCCGTAAAAAGGAAAACCGGTTTAATTTGACGAAGTTCCGCGAACTTATCATCGAATCCACGTCGATCATCGCCAGCATCATCGCTATACTTGCGGGTATTGGCGTCATCGTCGGATCGTTGGCGTTTACCGGCGTGGGCGGCGCGTTTTCGCGAGAATTGTTGAGTTTTGCGGGAGGCAGCTTGCCCTTACTGCTCATTATGGGGGCTTTGACGAGCTTCCTTCTGGGTATGGGGGTAACGGTCAGTGCCTGTTACATCTTCCTTGCGATTGTCCTGGGGCCAGCGTTGATCGAGTTTGGATTGGACCCGGTCGCCAGCCATTTGTTCATACTCTATTGGGGCATGATGTCGTACATTACGCCACCGGTTGCGCTGGCGGCTGTAGCGGCGGCGGTTATCGCGCGTTCTGACGCCATGGAGACCGCATTTTTGGCGATGCGGTTGGGGTCGATTAAATTCATCCTCCCCTTCATCATCGTGGTTACGCCGTCGTTAATCATGCGCGGCGCCCCTGAGGATATCGTCGTGTCCATTTCGGCGTGTGTTCTGGCGGTGTTGTTCATGGCCGGAGGATTCGAGGGATATCTTTATGGCGTTGGGAAAGCATCCTGGCCAACGCGAGTCGCATTGTTAGTCGCTGCCGCGTCCTTTATTTACCCTGATAAGGTGAGCTATATGGCCGGCGCCGTTCTGGTTATAGCGACGTATGGCGTAAATATTATTCGTGTACGGGCGCAACGGTAGAGATAAGTTTTTATCAAAGCAAAGATACCGGTGCGAAAAGGTTACGGCTTTATTAGTTGTAGGATCTCTCTTCGGCGGTTGAAATTGTGTTCATCCGGCCGGTCCACTGGGCGGGTATTCACTGGGCTCAGAGGTGGATTTCGACCCACGGCCCCAAGCGAGGGACGACCTTTTTGCGCGCTTGCCGGGCGCCTTGACACCTTGAAGGACGGGCATGAGAAAGGCTAAACTTGCCACTAGACTCGGGCCATATACGGGCAACAGGGGTGATAGCAATGCGGGCGGATTATGTTGTGGTGGGTGCTGGGTCGGCGGGATGTGTTCTGGCGAACCGGTTAAGCGCGGAGGGCGCGCGGGTCGTGTTGTTGGAAGCCGGGCCGCCGGACCGTCACCCGATGATCCATATTCCCGCCGGTATTCGCACCTTGTTGCAACATCCCGTCTTGAACTGGAATTACTTCACCGAAGCCGACGACTCCACCGGCGGGCGAAACATCCACTGGCCGCGTGGCAAGACCCTGGGCGGGTCGAGTTCGATCAACGGTATGTTGTATGTGCGCGGCAATCCGGCGGATTATGACGGTTGGGCCCAGCGCGGCTGCCGGGGCTGGTCCCATGACGAAGTGTTGCCGTATTTTAAGCATTCGGAGGATTTCCGCAGCGGCGGTGAAGATGAACATCGCGGACGCGGCGGCGTGTTGGCGGTGGAGGAATATCGCACGATCCTGCCGCTGACCCATAAATTCATAGAAGCGGCGGGCCAGGCGGGCATTCCGCTTAATCCGGATTATAATGGGTCGGAACAGGAAGGTGCTGCTTATTCCCAGATGACGCGTAACAACCGCTTTCGCGCTTCGACCGCGCGCAGCTTTCTGGCCGAAGCCAAAAACCGCCCCAATTTGGAAATCGTCACCGAAGCAATCGCGACCGGCCTGTTGTTTGAGGGCAAGAAATGCGTGGGCGTTTCCTATAAACAAGGCGGCGAGGACAGGGAAGTTCGCGCCGACCGGGAGGTCATCGTCTCTGGCGGTTCGGTAAATTCCCCACATTTGCTGCAAATTTCCGGTGTGGGACCGGGGGAACATCTACAATCGATAGGCGTTGCAGTCCGCCACGACCTTCCCGGCGTGGGCGACAACATGTCGGATCATTTCGTCACCCGCATTTCCCACCGAATGGCTGATAATATGATGTCCATCAACCAATTGTCGCGCGGCCTGCGGGTGGTGCGCGAAGCTATGCGCTACGCCTTGTTCGCCAATGGCGCGCTGACCTTTGGCGTGACCAGTGCAATGGTGTTCTGCCGCAGCCGCGAGGGCCTCGCCAGTCCGGATTTGCAGCTTCTGTTTACGCCCGCAAGTTACAGCGCGGTTGAGATCAAGGAATTCGATAAAAAACCCGGCGTGACGGTGGCGGTGTGTCCCGTGCGTCCGGAAAGCCGGGGCACGATCATGGCGACCAGCGCCAACCCGCTGGATCGTCCGGCCATCCACCCAAATTATCTGACAGCCGAAGGCGACGCGCATGTGTTGTGGTCGGGCGTCCAAAAGACCCGTGCTGTTTTGGAAGCTCCGGCGTTGGCCGATCATAGCCTTGGTGAAATAGCGCCGGGCCCGAGCGTAAATTCAATGGAGACGGCGCGGCAATATGGCCGTGATTTCGGCAACACGATTTATCACCCGGTCGGCACCTGTAAAATGGGCGAAGACCCCATGGCTGTCGTCGATTCAAGGCTGCGCGTACACGGGCTATCGGGCTTGCGCGTGATTGATGCGTCGATCATGCCGACAGTGACCACAGGCAACACCAATGCGCCTACCATCATGATTGCGGAAAAGGGCGCGGCGATGATCCTCGAAGACAACAAAGCCGCATGACCATCTCTAAACTATAGCGAAACTCTAGAATAAGCCGTTCGCCTGTTGCAATGCGCGAATATATTTAACGATATTTTGTAATTGAGCATCGGTCGCCTTGGGAACCGGTTGCATATCGCCAAACTTCCAGTGATGCGCCCGCACGCCACTTCTGGCCGCTCGAAAGAATGATTCGTCCGCGTGATGCCCCGGATGATAGATGCGGTGCAGGAAGGGTGGGCCGTAATCGGTGCCAGCCCCCTGTTTGCCATGACAGGCGGCGCAATGAGTGCCAAAGGCGAGCTTTCCGAGCACTAGTTTACCTGACAGCTTTGGTTCGGCGATAGGGGGTGCTTTCTCAGTGGCGTGCGCAACGCTGATAATGAAGTATAGCGCTGCCGCCAAGACCAAGATTATACGCATTTTGTTTGTTCCTATGTGTTAGAGCCGGGTCCGCGACAGGCGTAAGGCGTTGCTGATGACAGAAATTGACGAGAGACTCATGGCGGCAGCGGCGATCATCGGCGATAGGACAATCCCGAAGAGGGGATACAGAATGCCCGCCGCGATGGGCACACCCAGCGCGTTGTACCCAAATGCAAAGATCAAATTCTGTCGAATATTGGCCATGGTCGCGACCGACAGGCGGCGCGCACGGACCAGGGCGTGCAAATCGCCTTTGACCAAGGTGAACCCGGCACTTTCCACCGCGACATCGGCGCCGGCGCCCATGGCGATGCCCACATCGGCCTGGGCCAGCGCCGGGGCGTCATTGACGCCATCCCCCGCCATCGCGACGGTGTGACCTTCCGTTTGAAGCGCCATGACGATGGCCGCCTTGCCGTCCGGCAACACGCCTGCGCGAATATCGTCGAGGCCCAGTTTCGCCGCTACCGCCTGGGCGGTTCGGGCATTGTCCCCGGTCACCATGACGATGCGTAGACCCGCGCAGCGTAACGCTTCCAGGGCACCTGGTGTCGATTCTTTTATGGGGTCGGCGGCGGCGACCATGCCAATGATGGCGTCGCCAACTGCGACAAACATCACCGTTGCGCCCTCCGTCCGCAGTGCATCGGCGGTGTCTTCCAGGTGTGAGGGGTCGAGGCCTAGGCCCTGCATTAGGGTTGCGTTGCCCAGGGCGGCAGGTTTCGCGCCGTGTGAAAATGTGATCGTGGCGGTCACTCCCTTGCCGGTGACTGCTTCGAAGCCGGCGACCGGGGGAAGGTCCAACCCCCGATTCTTAGCGCCTGAGACGATGGCAGTGGCGAGCGGATGTTCGCTGTCACGTTCCAACGCGGCAGCGATAATTAGAACCTCGTCTTCCGAGGAGCCGTTTACAGGTATAATTTTAGTTAACGCAGGTTTTCCTTGGGTCAAGGTGCCAGTTTTATCGACGATCAGCACATCGACGGCGGCGAAACGTTCCAACGCTTCGGCGTTCTTGATCAATACGCCTGCGCCCGCCCCACGTCCCGTGGCGACCATGATCGACATTGGTGTGGCCAACCCCAAGGCGCAGGGGCAGGCGATGATCAAGACGGTGACAAAAGCGATGACCGCGTAGGCTAAAGCCGGGGGTGGGCCGAAGATCGCCCAGGCGAGTGCCGCGATAAGGCCGACCAGCACAACGATGGGGACAAACCAGCTCGCAACAACGTCGACCAGGCGCTGAATGGGCGCGCGACTGCGTTGGGCCGTCGCGACCATTTCAACGATCTGCGATAACATCGTGTCTGCGCCGACCCGTGTCGCGACCATGATCAAGGCACCGGTTCCATTCAATGTGGC
>JAPKDL010000254.1 GCA_028822585.1 Alphaproteobacteria bacterium
CAATCGCCGAACTCCTCTCGGAGGATTTCTGGGTCCATGGGGCAGGTATAAAGCGTACCTTTCGGCGCTGGTGGCGGGGCGGGACGCTCGGATTGGTCCAACTTGTAAAAAACTGGGTTCCCCTCAAATTTTATTTTGCATCCTGCGCTACAGAAATAATAAGAGTCCTCATCCAACGCTGACACATGTTCCGCGCCGTTTGGGTTCACGGTCATGCCGCAGACCGGGTCGCGGAGAATGGCGGCGTTGTTCGCTGCGGCGGTGTTTGGTTGAACGGGCATGGCGTCGCCATCCTTGGTACGGTTAAAGACGGATATTATAAGCACCTTCCCCTAACGGGAAGCTCAACGTTCAAAATTTTGCAAGCTCTAATATATTCGATATTTAGAATATACTGATGGAACTGCGTCTGGCTTCAAACTAGAATGGAGCTAGGTTTACCTATTAATTTGGAGGATGCGCGCGTGTTTCAAAAGGATCTCTTTATCGAAGCTTGCAAAGCGGCTGTGGTGGACGGTCAAACCGCCATTCGCGAGATTGTGTTGGCGGCGGTGGCAGACCCGCCGGGTGTAATCGCTGAATTGGGGGAACCAACCCAGGCAGGCGTCTATCCAATGTATCAAAGCGACAATTTGACGATCATTAATTTTGTTTGGGCACCGTATATGACGTTGTTGCCGCACAACCATAATATGTTCGCGGTGATTGGCCTGTATGGCGGGCGTGAAGATAACATGTTCTGGCGAAAAATTGGCGATGGCGGTGCTGGGGGCAATGGGCAAGGTTGCGCCGGACCGGAACTCGAAGCGGCGGGCGCGGAGTCCATGGGGCCAGGGCAGGCGGCGACACTTGGCCCTGACATCATCCATTCCGTGGCCAATCCAATTGCCAAACTGACCAGCGCGATCCATGTCTATGGCGGGGATTTTTTTAATCCACCCAAGCCACGAGCCCAATGGGATCACGAAACCCTTATTGGGGAGCCTTGGGACATGGCGAACACCCATAAGGTGTTCCATGAAGCGGGCGTCCGTTATGACGCCGGTGTTGCCGCAGGCATATAATTCAGAGCAAAGGCCGGGGATTGTTTTGATCGCACCTGCCTATTGGGTTGAGATACCTAATAAATCGTGTCTGTGCCAGCATTTGAGCCTTCATGCTGAACAGCGCCGGTTTGCGGTCTTCCGTTGCCCCAACCTGACCGTCGAGAATGCTCTTCGACGGCATAGAGTGCTGGCTCATGTTCAAATCAGGGCATCATCTATAGTTTAATTCTCCTTTGGTCGTAAGTGGGGCGCGGCGCGTAGTCGCGGCCAGCATATCCAAAAATTTATCTCAATCCATCGGCGGGTTTTCGTCTTCGATGTGTTCGGTGGGTTGAGGCGTTGTCGTCATGATGGTGACGCCGTCGGGGGAGATGAATTGGTGCCAGGTACCTTTGGGGACGACGGCGATCATGCCCGCTTTGAGGTCGAGTTTTTCGTCGCCGTCTTTCGTGCGCAGGGTCATTGTGACGCTGCCTTTCAGGATTTGGACGATTTCGTCACCGGTGTTGTGGCGTTCCCATTGCGCGGTGCCGGAAAACCCGGCGGCAAAGATGCCACCATCGCGGTAATCCGCGATTCGGGCGAAGTAACCTTTGGTGTCAGTGTGCCGGGTGCGGCCTTCCAGGAAGGTAGTTTTTTCCGCCAGTTCGGTTTCCAGATCAATCGCGGTGGTCATGTTGTTTTCCTTATCTAAAGCGTCTCTGCCGATTATCTCATGCTCAACGTTGTATCAAAACATTTTGTAATCGCCGCGCCAACCATGAACAATGCCCTATATATTGATTGTGG
>JAPKDL010000255.1 GCA_028822585.1 Alphaproteobacteria bacterium
TGATTTGAAAAAATTCTTCTTCGTTGGTTTTTTTCGGAAAGCAAAATAAAGGGAATCTCGGAATGGCTCGCCCATAATTTTTTGAGAACGTTGAGTCCATCCATTTTTGGCATCATCCTATCAAGAAGGCATCGACACTTGGCAAGCTACTTTCAGGCGGCCCCGTCGTTCTGGGATGAATGGGGCCGCGCTCCCATACCAGACGCCTGATTGGTCGCGGAACGCGAAGGCGTCGTCGCTGGATGGGTCAGTCTCTCCAAAATTTCATTGTGGGAGGTTTATGCGGGGGTCGCTGAACACAGCGTTTACATCGCCAACGACGCGCGTGGCTTTGGATGGGGTGGTTGTTGTTAAAGGCTTCGATCGAAAACTCGTAAGGCGCCGAGTACTGGATGCTGCAATCCGGTGTCTTTTCCGAAAATAAGGCCAGCATTGACTTGCATGGGTCGGCCGGATTTCGGGCCGCGGGTATTCGCAAACGAGTCGGGCTCATGTCGTGCGGCCCCATGAAAGGCCTGTGGCGCGACGTGGTTATGGTCGAGCGCCGCAGCCAGGTGGTTGGCTTAGATTAGACTGTTCCTGACTGGACGTCGCCAGTATCGTAGCGGCGCTTATCGGCATTTGAAGGGGCAATTCTTTGAAAATTACCAAAGTTATCGCGCATCCATTGAAGATGACCTTGAAAGAGGCAAGCTGGACCGCGCATGAAATTAGTGGCGACGCGACCTTGATTTTGATCGAGGTCCAAACCGATGAAGGCATTTCCGGGTACGGTGAAGTGCAAGGCGGACCGCAAAAGTTGATTTGCGACCTCGCTGAGATGTTTAGCCCCTGCATCGAAGGCATGGACCCGCTGGCCCATATCGAAATTTGGGAACGTCTGTTTTCCACGACAAGTCCGCGTCCGGGTGGATTGGGCGGATGGGATGGCTTGCCGGCTCCATTGCCGCGCGGCCGACGACCCCAGGCCATGGCTGCCATTGGCGGTATCGACATTGCGCTTTGGGACATCAAGGGAAAGGCCGCAAACCTACCGGTTTACAAACTGCTTGGCGGTGGAAAATCAAGCGTCTTTACCTATTCCACCGGCGGGTACTATGTCGAAGGCGCGCCGCTGGACGCCTGCGCGAAAGAATTGGCGTCGCATGTAGCGAAGGGTTACAGGGCGGTCAAGATGAAGACTGGTGCGCTGTCGCTGGCGGATGAGGTGACCCGTATTAGCACGACGCGCGAAGCGATTGGCCCGGAAACGCTGCTCATGTTGGATATGAACGCGCCCTACGGCGTTGAGGATTGCATCAAATTCGCCCATGCGGTGGCGCCTTACGACATTCTCTGGCTGGAGGAGCCGCTGCATTGGCACCTTCAACCGGCCGATTATGTTCGGCTGGCGGCGGCGTCACCCATACCTTTGGCCCATGGCGAGCGTGAATGGACGCGTTTCACCATTCGAGATTTCATTAATTCAGGTGCGTTAAAATTTGTTCAGTTCGATTCTACGCGCCATGCTGGGTTCACTGAATCCCTGCGCATCGCCCATTTGGCCGAACAACAAGGCGTTCTGATCGCTCCGCATACCGCGCCCCAGTTTCACGCGCATCTGGTGTCAGCGTTTGGCGACGCGGCGTTTGGTGCCGAATCCCATGGCAGCCATGATAGGCATCCCGTTCAACACGGGCTTTACAGCCAAACCATCGAAATTCGCGACGGCATGGTGCATTTGAGCGACCGGCCCGGATTCGGTGTCGAGATCAATTGGGACTTCGTCAAAAAATATAAAAGCTAGTGGTGCAACCAAAACGGATGGCAGTCATCCGCTTTGATCAGTCG
>JAPKDL010000112.1 GCA_028822585.1 Alphaproteobacteria bacterium
CGATTAACCCCACACAACGCCGCAGCCGTTTGCGCCGTCGTGCCGGCAACAAAGTGCTGGGTAAGGCGGGCCTACTTAACTACTTGCTGTGCCGACTCTTTCTCACACCAGCCAGTGCAACACCTAATCAGCGTTACCTAGGACAGTCCTTGTTTTCTAGAACAAAATATGGTATTTATTACTATAATTTAGTTTGGGGCTATGCATTAAAGTGATTCCATTATTTAGCAGAGCAAAAAGTATCAATTCTCTAAAAATTGCTACTTTTTTAGCCGTAGTTCTATTTTTCAATTTTTCTGAGAGTACTGCTGCACAACAAAGCCAGTTCGTTGAGCAGGTTCAATCCTTGTTAGAAACGGACGTTAGGATTAAAGCAGCAAAAGATACGGTTGCGTCTCTTCAAGAGGGACGACTTGTTGCACAGAAAGCCTGGTACCCTGATATTAGCGTAGTCGCGACAAGGGCAAGGGAAAGCAGAGATAGCTTTCCTAGTTCGGGTGATTCACATTTAAATTCTAAAGAATTGACGTTAACAGCCACTCAACCTGTTTACGATTTTGGGGCCCGAAGCGCTAAATCAAAAATAGCGGAATTGCAGTTATTAAATGCAAAAATAAATTTAAAATTAACTAAACAAACACTAATATCTGAGGCAATTGCAGCGCAAAGCTTACTATCAACATCATACAAACAATTTAATTTTGCTAAAACTTCAGTTCGTAACATTAAGAAGCAGGCAAAGTTAGAAGACGTAAAAGTACAAAAAGGCGCGGGTCTTTCAACTGATGTGCTCCAAGCGAAAGTACAGCTAGCCGGTGCGGAAGGAAGATTGTTAGCGGCCCAAGGCGCATTAGAGATAGGCAAGAACCGCTATACGGCGTTGTTTGGTAATACCTTAACGAATGAAACGCTGTCTGCAGAGATATTGATACCCCATTTTGTGATACCTAAATTAATTGACGATGCTATTGATGCGGCGGTCAGCAATAACTTCCAATTAGCATCTCTAGATTTAGCAACGAAAATTGCAAAAGAAACATTAAGGCAGACCAAATCCGAACTACTCTGGCCTAAGTTTGATCTAATAGGAGAAAAAAAATATAAGGATAATGTAGCGGGTACATTAGGAAATACTAGAGAAAGTACGTTAAAGTTACAGATGAACTATAACTTTAATACTGGGCTTACTAGCATTCATACCATTGCATCTGTAGCGAAGGCAGTGTCTGCTTCACAAAATCAGTACTACGATGCGAAGAGATTAATAATAGAACAGGTAAGAAACGCATATATTTCCTATAATTTATCTAAATTAACTGGGGTTTTGTTGAGAAAACAGGCTGATATTTCTGCGTCATTTTTAGAGTTGGCCCGGAAAGAACGGAAGTTAGGAAAACGGTCGTTGATCGACGTTTTGTCCGGCGAGACGGCTTTAATTAATGCAAGGTCTGATGCCGAAGTAGCCCAGAACGCTCTAGTCGTTAGCACATTTAACGTCATTTCTATAATGGGAATTCTTACTCCAGACCTTATTAAAATGAAAGGTCGTTAAAATGTCTTATAGGGGCGAAGTTTTCGCCGTGACTTGCGCGGTGCCTCAGCTGCCTTGCTCCAATAGACCGGCAAGCTTTTCCTTACTGGAATGTTGCCAATTTTTGTCGCCATAAGTCAGTTCACTACTCTATGTCGGCAATGTTTGGGGAAGCTGGCCTAAGGCGGAGTGGATGGTTTAGTAACATTTAGGGATGAGAGATCTATTTCGACATTTTAAGCCGTCGCACGAAGTCCTTCGCCCGCGCTGCTGATGATGCTGTCAGGTTCCTGCAGTCGCTATGGCGGGTCGACGGGTTACAGATAATTAAGGACAAAGCATCGCTGTGACCAACTTACAAACATATACAGGCAATCACGTTTGGCGAGGGCCCGACATGGCGGAGAGTTCTAAATGGGCTCACACTTTCACGTCACAAGAGATCAAAACGTTGAAAGACGCAGCGGACGCCGTAATCGATCGTGAAATTGTCTCCCTTGGCGCCGACGATTTCGATCTCTATGAGCTCGACACGGTATTGCAGGGGTTTCGCGCTGAGATAACCGACGGCTGTGGCTTTGTCCTCCTAAGGGGGCTGCCAGTCGCCGACTGGCCGGTGGCACGAACCGCCCGCGTCTATTGGGCCATATGTTCGCGCATTGGATTACCGATCGCACAGAATCCCGTTGGTAATTTACTTGGCCATGTAATCGATGTGGGTGGGGATTCTGCGCATCCCCATCAACGCGCACATCAATCAAGCGACAATCTCCCATTTCATACGGATATAGGCGCTGAAATTGCCAGCCTTCTTTGCCTGCATAATGCGCGTTCTGGAGGAGAGTCCCACTTAGTGAGTTCATCGGCGCTCTGGAATGAATTGGTCGCGACCCGCCCGGATTTGGCGGAAACGCTTACACATCCGTTTCATTTAGATCGCCGGGGCGAAGTCATTGAAGGTCAGGAGCCTTGTTTCGCAATGCCCGCATTTATACCAACAGCTGACCGAATTATCTCCTGCTATAATCCACGCTTCGTTCATAGCGCTCAACGGTTCGAGCAAGTACCCAGACTGACGCACAGTCAGGTCGAAGCGCTCGACACGGTGATGGCACTCGCGAATGAGGAGCGGTTCAAACTCAAAATGGATTTTTGTCCAGGCGACATTCAATTGATCAACAATTTTCAGCTCCTGCACAGCCGTTCGGAATATAAAGATTGGCCGGAACCAGACCGGCGTCGTCACCTATGGCGTGTATGGTTATGCGTACCGGGTGGCAAGCCTATTCCTGATGCACTATACGCCCGCTTCGGCGCTGACGAAGAAACGGGCCGACCTCAAGGGACCAACCTTCCGCCCGGCGTCAAGTTTACGGCGCCGTTAGACCCGCCAGCCCTGCGAACATAATAAATGACGCTACCCATTAATAGTTCCCGTTTATTGGCAGAATCTGTTCTGCTATATAGCGTTTGTGCTTCTTTAGAGTCTCCTTTCTAAGTTGGTTTTAGATATCACTTTCTGATGAGGCGCGGGTCAAACAAATATTCGTCGCAAAACGCCACCACTAAAGAATCACATGACTCCGATGTCTTGCATTTTAATAAGACACCTACTCGGTCGTCAAAACTTCAAAATAAACCGATCGATGGCAATTGCCGAATGGCGTCAAATTGCCACCTGAGCTTGGCGCAAAACTGTTTTCGAAAATACGCTTCTTTTACTCTGACAAATCCTACTCGATCCTATCGGCGGGGCGGCGATTATTCCGCTGCAATTTTGTGTTTATCCGCCGCCTCCGCCGCCTTGGCAAAATGAGATTCGTCAAAGTTGTACAAATGAGCGCCGCCCATGAAAATATCCGCCGCCGTTTCCCGTGCCACATTTTTCAGCAAATTACTTGAAACGTTCGGAAAATTGGAATCGAAATGTGGGTAATCGGTCGATATGCACATCCTGTCGGCGCCGATAAGACTGGCGGTCGCAGCGATTTCTGGTTCGCTGCCTTCTACCGCCGCCCAACAATTGCGTTGGAAGTATTCCTTTGGCGTCAGCGATAGATAGGGCGCATGAGAATCGCGGTATTGCGGATAATCCCACTCGATGCGAGTTAAAATGCCCGGCACCCATGAATTCTGCGCTTCTAGGTATCCTACACGCAAGTTGGGATAAAACTCAAAAACGCCACCGATCAACATGGCAATCAAGGTTTGCTGCATTTCGATCCAGTGGCTGGCGACGTGACGATAAAACCTATTTTCACCGAACAAGTTATTGATATGGCCCAGTCGTGCGCCGGTCCCTTCGTGGAAGCCCATTGTGACGTCCAGTTCTTCATGAATTGCAAACAGCGGGTTCCAGTAGTTGGAATGCCAGAAATGCCCATTGACTGGGTTGGGTCGGACAAAGGACCCGACGGCGCCCAGTTCGCTTACGCATCGCACAAGTTCAGCACAGGCGAGATTCACATCCTGCATCGGCAGCATTGCTGAGAACTTGAGTTGATCCGGACTGTGCTGACAGAATTCGTGAACCCAGTTGTTATAGGCCTGACACAACGCCAGGGAGAGATTAGGGTCCATATTGTCGCGAGCGGTCAATCCGAGCCCCATCGTCGGGAACATGACGGCAATATCAATGCCTTCCAATTCCATGCCCATGACTTGCGCTTCAGCGTTGTACTGTCGCTCGATAGCGAAATCCAGGCGACCACTATCCGCCATTCGGGAGCCCGATAATGGCTGTGTGGAATGTTTTTTACCTTGATTGCTTTGGCTAGGCTTCCGGTGCTGCTGGAGATCGAAATCACCGCTATTGAGCTCTCCGTCGATCATGAAGACCCCTCGCTTTGGCTTTCCATCGGCACCCACGGGAACTGAAACCCTATCACGGAATTTGGGGTCTAAATAGCGGTCAAACAAATCGACCGGTTCCATAATGTGCATGTCGCAATCGACGAAGCGGAGTCCATCCTTCATAAGCTAACCCTCCAGTTAAAATCAACACTCCAAAATTCGTGGTATCTTTGACGAATAGACTGCAGGATGGTTGGCTGCTTAACAAGCGCTTTAAAGTGCAGTCCTGAGTTCGCTGTTCGGCGAAATAAACTTGTGATAATGAATTTTTAACGTCTGACGGTATGATGTGAGGTTAGCTAAATTTCCATGCATTCCCATTAATCGTCTGCTACACAATGATCGGATACCCGACAGGCGCGTCACTAACGACACCCAACCACTATTTGTAGCCGGATACTCTTGCGGCAAACGGTTTCATTGCTTTCGATGATCCCCCATTACAATTGGACTGCTGAGGTATTCCCTTAAATTTTAGCAGCCATCCTTTACCTCTTTGATATAAAACGGAGAACAAGAACATGTCGGAAGGCAAAATCATCGCCGAGAAGCAAAACCATTTGGGTCGCGTGATATTTGATAACGTGGCGAAGCACAACGCCATGTCCAAACCCATGTGGGACGCGCTCGCTGAAACAATGCACAACTTCGATGCGGATGACAGCATCCGCGTCATCGTTCTTGAAGGCGCAGGAGATAAGGCGTTCGTCTCGGGCGCTGACATTTCCCGGTTCGAGAATGAACGCGCCAACGTGGCGCGAATCAAGGAATACGGAAAATCAGTTAATAGCGCCTATAATTCGGTGCAACATGCGCTAAAACCCACCATCGCAAAGATCGGTGGATACTGTTACGGCGGTGGCATGGGGATCGCTGTATGCTGTGACCTAAGAATCTGCTCGGATAATTCGAGCTTTTGTATACCTGCCTCCAAATTAGGGGTTGGTTACGGCCACGAAAACACCAAGGTGTTGATGGACCTCGTTGGCCCTTCGTTTACGAAAGAAATATTCTACACTGGTCGCCGTTTTAGTGCAGAAGAAGCCAGGAAGATGGGGTTGGTCAATCACGTTGTCGCCCTTTCTAAACTCAACGACTACGTCGGTGACTATGTAGACACCATCTCGGAAAATGCTCCACTGTCGATCAAGACGACAAACCTCATCGTCAACGAACTACTCAAGGAAGAGAATCAACGGGACATGGCCCTGTGTGATAAACTCGTCGAAGAATGCGCCGCAAGCCAGGATATTGAGGAGGGGCGCCGCGCTTTTATGGAAAAACGGAAACCGGCCTTCAATGGGCGATAATAAATAAAACCCTCTTGGAATGATATTGTCCCGTTAACGGGTATTAGCCACACCGGGGCAAGCTGAGATACTTTTAATCTACTGCGGTGAGCGCATTCCCATTCATCGAATGCATTGGCTCGAGCTTGTTCTAATATCGAAGACTGGAGGACTGAAACATGGCCGAACAAGCCCAAGGCCCGCTCGGGGGCATCAAGGCGTTGGATGTCACCATGAATTTGTCGGGGCCTGCGGCAGCGAAGCATTTGGCTGATTTCGGCGCCGATGTCATCAAGGTCGAGCGGCCGGGCCGCGGCGATGACACGCGCCGTTTTGTCCCCGTGTATAAAGGCGAACCCTCCTCATTCATGATGATCAACCGCAACAATCGCGGGGTCGCTCTGGACCTCTAGCATGAACGCGGCAAGGACGTCTTTCGCCGCCTGGCGAAGGGCACCGACATGCTAGTGGAAAATTTCCTAATGGGACAATGAATCGCCTGGGTCTGGGCTATGAAGCGCTCCGTGAGATTCATCCGGGTCTGATCTATTGGGGCATTCCCGGGTATGGCCGCACCGGTCCGCATTCGAATCTAGGCGACATCAATTTGATCGTGCAAGGCATGAGCGGCCTAATGAGCGTGACGGGAAACGGCCCCGGCCACCCACCGTTGAAAACCGGCGTGCCTATCTGCAACGTGACGACCGGCATGTTCGGTGCCATGGACGTCCTAACCGCGCTGCATCACCGCAACCGTACCGGCGAAGGCCAATTCGTCGACACCTCATTGTTCGAATCCGGCATCGCCGCCAGTTTTCATCAACCCTCACAATATGTCGCCAGCAGAGACGCCCCGCCCCTGTCGCGCGGGGCAACGTGCACCCGTTGAACGGTCCCTACGACGTGTTCCAGGCGAAAGATGGCTGGATGACGGTGGCCACGGGCAATGATGAACGCTGGTCCAGTCTGGTGCACATGTTATGCCGCGCGGAACTGGTTACCCATCCCCGCTACGCCAAGACGCCGAAACACATGGCGAATCTGGACGAAGTGCATGATATTTTAACGCCCTATTTCCAGGAAAAAATTGCGCCGAATGGATACCTCTGATGGAAAAAGCCAGCATTCCCGCTGGCATGATCCTGGACACCCCCGAAATGCACTAGAGTGAACAGGCCCGCTACCGCAATATGAACATCGAAGTGGACCAGAGTACGGTTGGCAAAATCGACACGCGCGGGCCTGCGGTTAAACTGTCCAAATCGCCCACCAGCGTGCCGCGCGCCGCAATCCTATCCGAAGAGGGCTACGGCGACGATGAAATCGCGGATTTTCTTGATTCGGGCGTGACTGAAGCACCTACGAATGCTTAGAGATCAGAGAGATCTTGTCAGAGCAAAATGAGTTTGTCTTCGAAAACAGAATCTCACAATTTTTAGGCCGCAAGTTCCGTCATTTCGCAAGCGCGGCGACTCGGTGAATTTTGAAGAGATGGCGGCGGTTTAGGTGCGTTCTTGATTAAATAGTTGTGTGAAAAGATATGAATCAGGGTGATTTTTTGAGAGATTCTGCACTCCTCCGCTTCGCCATCGTTCTGCGCAAAGTTCTCGTCCAGATAGCATTTTCAGAGCGAAAAGAACTGGCCTTTAACCCGACTGCCTAACTAAGGCAAGTCAACGGAAGCGCATTACCCACTTCATCTGCCCCCTAAGACTTGTACGACGTATCAACCTTGTCGAGCTTGCGTAGCAGCGCCGGCCATTCGAGCTTGCCGGACGGCCGGTGCCCATTTGCACCGACGGCAGCACGCGCACGATCCATCGTGATCTGCTGCACTTCCTCAGAGATCGGATGAAGTTCTGCACCGCTCTGCTGGAAGGCAAGCTGCATACGACAGGCACGTTCGGCGCGATACATCCAGACGAAGGCTTCGCCAATGGTACGGCCAACGGTGAGCAGACCGTGATTGCGCAGGATCAGGATCTTCTTGTCGGCGAGATCTTCCACGATCCGTTCTCGCTCGTCATGATCCAGGGCCGGCCCCTCGTAATTATGGTAGGCGACCTCATGTAGCGCCAGCAGCGCATGCTGGTTGATCGGCAGCAACCCATTTTTCTGCGTCGCCACGCTGGTGCCGGCGGCCGTATGCGTGTGCATGACACAGGCCAGGTCATGGTTCGACATGTGTACTGCGCTGTGGATCGTAAAACCGGCCGGATTTACCTTGTAATCGGAATTGTCGATCGCATTGCCGTCGAGATCGACCTTGATCAGGCAGGATGCGGTGATTTCGTCAAACATCATGCCGTAGGGATTGAGTAGGAAATGATCTTCCGGCCCTGGCACGCGGGCGGAAACATGCGTTCCGATCATATCGGACCAGCCATACATGTCGACCAGCCGATAAACTGCCGCGAGATCGACCCGCACTTCCCATTCTTCATCCGAAATGTGACTGCCAACCGGTTTAAGCGCTGCGACCATGTGCCGTTCCTCTCATGTTTGTATCTTGATCTGAATTTGAGCCAAGTATCGCCGCGCGCCAGTCCTTTGACAAGGCGCGTTGACGCAAATTAGGGTGTCGTCACGCACCGTCGCCATTCCATGGAAGCGGCATGAACGCATGAGGGAGCGAAACTCCGAGCGTTAGGGCGTATCGCGGGAAAGTAAGTCGGCGCACAAGCGATGATCAGCTCAACGCTCGATAAATTGCATCGGCCGCGTCGAGAAAACGGTCGTCCTGACCGGCATGACCGATAACTTGTAGGCCAATTGGTAGCCCTTGAGGTCCCGTGTTGAGCGGTAAGTTGATCGCAGGACCGTAAAGGCCAGTCCATATGCGATTAAACGGTGGCTCACCAATCGTGGTTACGTCGGCTGGCGCCTCGCCAGGGGCACTTGGCGTAATCAGCACGTCCCAGTCTTCCAGTGATGCCGCGAAACGCTGGCGATAGTCGACGAGCTTAGCGAGGCCCGCCTGGTATTCTGTCGGCGTGACCTTCAAACCATTTGGCACGCGGTTGTTGCGCATGTTGTCGCTCAATAACTCCGGATAGTTGACCCATTCGTAGGCCAGAACACGGGAAATCTCATAGCCCGACACCGCCGCAAAGCCTTCAATCACTTCATCAAAGCCATCAGGTAGATTGAAATCGGCGATCGTGGCGCCGTTGGCTTCTAAGTTCTGAGCCGCGCGCAGCAAACATTCTTGCGTCGGTTCGTCAGCGAGATGCCAGTTCGGTGTGCGACACACGCCGATACGGAGACTGCCAATCGGGGCCGTTTGGATGGGGCGGTAGGGCATATGAGTCAGAACCGCGCGCAACAGTGCCTGATCATCCATAGTTCGGCTTAACATGCCCAATGTGTCGACGCTTCTTGTGTTGTCATGAACGCCAAGCGGATTGTAGTCGCCATAGGTTGGTTTGTATCCGATACAGCCACAAAACGCGCCCGGTCGTACAATGGAGCCACCGGTTTGCGTCCCAAATGCGACTGGGACCATGAAGTCCGTCACGGCCGCGGCTGACCCGCTCGATGAGCCAGCGGGTGAATGGGCGGGATTATGGGGGTTTTTGGTTTTGCCGGCACGTTGGGCCGCGAATTCCGAGGTCACGGTCTTACCCATCACAAGCCCACCAGCACCGCGTATCAAAGAAACGCAAGGCGCGTCGGTGCCGGGCCGGTTGTCCTTGTGTATTGGCGAGCCATGCGTCGTCGGCATATCGCGAGTGTCAATGATGTCTTTGACCCCAATCGGTACACCATGGATCAAACCCTTGGACGGACTGTTGTCGAGCACTTTGGCGGCGGCCAAGGCCCTGTCTGGATCAAGATATTCCCAAGCGTCAACTTCAGGCTCCCGTTCCTCGATTCGATCGAGCAGGGCGCGAGTCACCGCTTCGCATGTCGTGTCGCCCGCCTCGATAGCGGCGGCTATTTCGATTGCGGAGAGTTTGATGAGGTCCATGAATTAGGTTCCTTAGATATGAGTTAACCAATTTCCATCATGATTGCATCTCCATGCAACCACTGAATCATAAAC
>JAPKDL010000113.1 GCA_028822585.1 Alphaproteobacteria bacterium
TTTATAGATTCTAGGTTAATTTGATGGGCACCGGCGCATTTATTATATTTTTTCGATCCGAGCGGGCCGTCAAATTGCCCCGCGAGCATATCTGAAAAGCCAACAATCGCGTTGAAAGGCGTGCGTAGCTTGTGGCTCATCGTCACCAAGAAATCTGCCTTGGCCTGATTAGCGCACGCCGCTTCAATCAACGCCTTGCGCAATTCCTCTTCCGAATCACTGCGCTAACGCGATAATTCAGCATGAGCGATGATCAGGTCACCCAATTCATCGCCGTCATGCGTGGGTGGAATTTGAAAATCTTCCCGCCCGGCTTTGGTTAAGTCAGCGGCGTCACGAAGGGGACTTGTCAGCATTTAATGGAAAATTCCCACAAGGATAAAAGCTCGAAACAAATTGCACAGAAGACCAATCGCCGGAATCAACCCGGAACAGTGAAAAAAATTCAACAATCACATAGGTGTCGATGCGAGTGCTCAAATCACCTGCGTGGAAATCCGGTCCAGGGGCGCGTAGGGGAATGACATAGACCTTGGCCGCGCCAAAACATAAGCCGGCAGCCAATTGAGGAGGCCTTCACGCTGCGGTCGGCTTTTCATCGCCATGACTGCGCCAAAATTACCCACGATTTTCGCTTCGAATATGGCTGATTTTGAAACAAGCCGCGCATCACCGTCTGTCCGAGGATGATATCAAAACCAACCGCGGCCTAGAATACAGATTTCCAAACGCCTTCTGCTTGTGCTCAAAGGTCGAGCCCATCGCACGCCGTCCACACCCCAAATCAACAGCCATTTGTATGACGCTAAATTAAATTCCTGATAACAGCCCAACAAGCACCTCCGCGCGGTCCTGGTTGAACGACAAGCTACGTGGAAATCGCGAAGCTTGATGCGCCAACCGGTTCAGTCATATAGCGTTACCTACATCCTTCTGGAACATAACTATTGGCCAAACGACGAAATCCACCTTCCATAAGCAAGTCGTACTCCGAATTAACGTTCCATCATTAGAACACCCTTAACCTACCGCATATTCGTTAAGAAACCTTTCCAAGTCGCCAGCCCATTTAGCCCAATCTTCCGACGGCGCACGGTGGCCGTAGGGACTATCGAGTTCCATATATTTTGCGTCGACGCCGCTGGCCTTTAGATGCGCCATCATCGGTTCCGCTAGATCCGGCGGAAATCTGGTATCCGAATTCGAGAGGACATACATCAGCGGCGCCTTGATGTTGGCTGCGTTGTCCCAAGCGTTAAATCGGATCGCCGCCTTGCGCAGCACGACAAGCGAGTTTGCATCGAATTCCTTCGCCCACTGACGCCCCAATTTTTCCAGCCCTCGGGTTGCAGCGTCTTCACTGCCAAGTTTATCGGCGAGCGCCCGGTCCACACCGTAGCTCCGCAACGTGTCCACTCGCACGGCGGCCAGCATTTCCAATACGCCGCTATCCTTTTCATTACCGTAGTAATGACCACCGTTCCAGCCGGGGCATTGGGCGAAGCGATCAATAGTTTTCTGAACTAATTCCAGCCCGCCGCGACCTTTGTTCCAGCTTGCTACCGGCACAAGCGCACGCATCCGGTCCGGGTGCATGACCCCCCATTGGAAGGTCAAATACCCGCCATAGGAAAACCCCACCACCGCGGCAAGCTGTGCGACACCCAGTTCGTCCAGTAGCATGCCTTGCGCGCGCACCATATCGCCGGTTGTGATATCGGGGAAATCAGGGCCATACGGCTCGCCGTTCGCCGGGTTGAGGCTGCCGGGTCCCGTACTGCCATAGGCCGACCCAATCATGTTGGCGCACACGACGAAAAATTTGTCGGTGTCCATCGCGCAACCAGGACCAATCAGATTATGCCACCAACCCTTAGAATCGCCTGCGGCGTGCGGATTGCTGGTGTACCCATGACAGAGCAGGATGGCGTTGTCGCCCGCCGCATTCAGCACGCCATAGGTTTCGTAAGCCAGCGCTAATTCACCAAGGACGCCGCCCAGTTCCAGGGAAAAGTCACGGGATTCAAATAATTTCGAAGAGGGTAGAAGCATCATATCTCACTCGATCTAAACCTAGATTGAAGATTGTAAAGTCACACAGGGGTTGACGCGCCCCAGGCTCACCACGATTGTTTATAAAGCTAAGGCCAAAGTAGTCAGCGATTTGAAGAGGTGCAATAGATGGGACGGTTAGACGGCAAGGTTGCGGTACTTACAGGGGCAGGGTCGGGCATTGCACGGGCCACCGCTCAAATGTTTACACGCGAAGGCGCGAAGGTCGTCGTCGCGGAAATCAATAAATCTTTAGGCGCCGATACCGCCGACCGCGCCGGAAAAAATGCAATCTTCGTCCAGACCGACGTTACCGACGACGCCAGCGTCAAAAACGCCATGGCGGTCGCCGCCGATGCGTTCGGGCGCATCGACATCCTGCACAATTGCGCTGGGGGATCGGTGATCGAAGACAAAATCATCACCGATGTGGATTTAGAAGTCTGGGATCGCACCATTCCGCTTGATCTCAAAGGTCCGATGCTGTGTTGCCGCCATGGGGTGCCGCACCTCCAGGCAGTGGGCGGCGGCAGCATTATCAACATGTCGTCGGTGGTCGCCTTGCGCGGCAATCACCCGGCCCATATCTATGCCGCCGCCAAAGGAGGCATTATCGCCTTCACGCAAAGCCTATCCGGAGCTTATTCCAAAGACGGTATCCGCGCCAACGCCATTTGCCCAGGGTTGGTGTTAACCGACCGGGTGCGGTCCCGCATCGAGGGCCCCAACAACGCACGTTCCGATTCCGCCGCTTACGGCACTTTTCAAGAATACCCCTTTGGCGTCGGGAAACCGGAAGACATCGCTAACATCGTCTTGTTTCTGGCGTCGGATGAATCGCGCATGGTAAACGGCGCAATCATTCCCGCCGAGGGCGGCATTTCAGCTTATTAGCAGCAAGGACCGAACCATGAAAAAACAACGCATCATTAGCAAACATGTCGGCGAGCCCCCCGAAGACACCTGGTCGAACTGCCTGGTTATTGGCGACCAGGTCTACATCGCGGGCATGACCGCGCGCGGTGCCAGCTTCGACGGCGCCATTACCGGCGACGACGCCTATGAACAGACCGTGGCGATCTTCACCAAGATCAAATATTTGATGGAGGAAGCCGGCGGGTGCATGGACGATGTGGTGAAGGTGCTGATCTACCTGACCAACATCAACGACCGCGACGCGGCATGGAAAGCGCGTCGAGAATTCTTCACTGGCGACTATCCAGTCTCCACGTTGATCGAAATCAGCAAACTGGTGCGCCCGGAACTCTGCGTCGAAATCGAAGCGATTGGCATTCTAGGCGCGAGTGGCAATCTACCAAAACGCTAGAGCCGTCAGCCCTCTTTAGGGTCGAGCCGCATCAAGATGCCATGCGTTGAACGCGGATGGACAAAAACCCGGTCGCCCGCATCGATAAGCTGGACGCCTGCGTCTTTCATTTCCTGTGCGGCGACGGCGACATCATCAACTTCCAGCGACAGCATATACAGGCCTTCGCCATTACGTTCCATGCCGCGGCCAATGGCCGATTTCGGGTCAAAGGGTTGGGCGAGCTCGATGACGCTGCCATCGCCCATGTGGAAATACGCCTGGTCAATACCCAGGCTTTCGCTGCGCGCCCGGCGGTCAAAAGTGAACCCCAACGCTGTATAGGCCTTGATGGCGGCTTCTAAATCTTTCACGGCGACAACATATTGCGTGACTGTGTTAACCATGGAACTCTCCCCTGTAAACGTAAAGGACGCAACAACCACTGCGCCCAGCAACCTGATTATAACTGGAATTCAAGTTTTGTAATCCGGTTCATCCCGATCCAGAAGTCGTTTCAACGACTCGAAATGCACTGCAGCGGTTTCGGTGTTGCCATGCGCAAACTGCTGAACCGTCTTTTCAATGATGTCCTCCGGTAAGCGGCGCAGCGGCAACCCAGTCGAACGGGCCAGCACCTGAAGCTGACAGGCCCGTTCCAGATAGTACAAATGATCATAGGTCTTGGCTATGTTGGATCCCGTCACGATCACCCCATGGGCGGCCATGAACATGACGCTTTTGTTGCCCATTTTAGCGGCGATGCGATCGCCTTCGCTGTTCGCCAACGCCAACCCACAATAGTCGTCGTCATAAACCACACGGTCGTGAAAGCGCAGGCCACCCTGCTCCACCGGTTGCAACCGTCCGCCATCAAGCAACGTCAACGCTGTGGCGTAGGGCATATGGGTGTGCATCACGCAGGCGGCCTGCGGACACGCCTTGTGAACGCGGCTGTGAATATAAAACGCCGTCGGCTCCACCGGCCGGTTGCCTTCTAGAATATTACCGTCGTAATCGGCCAGAAGAATACTGGACGCAGTGATTTCCGACCAGTGATAACCATGCGCATTGATCAAGAACTGATCATCGCCGACTGCATAGCTGAAATGATTGCAGATCCCTTCATGCAACCCATGGCGCACGGCCCACCGAAAGGACGCGGCCAAGTCGATGCGCGCCTGTTGCAGTTCTTCCTTGCTTAATGTCGCCATAATCGCCTCTAATTGTATTTCGTAATGTTGGATCCGTTTGTGCCATTAACACCTGCATTCATCGACAAATCGCAAGGTGACGAACCGTCGCAGAACCTGTCCAACCTTTGGGGATTGCCTCTTAGAAATCGAATTATTTTGGGCGAATTCCCACCATATATATGACGCCCACATCGCAATTTTGTAGCATTATTTGAAATCAAGCTATCTATGCCGCATTTTTCGTACACATTGATTATCGTTAAATATCTCCGACCCGCCCGCGTCAGACGGCGATGATATCCTGTGGTTAAGTCCATTGGTAGGCTCGGCGCGCTTTAATCGTCAGAGGCGTCGTCCTCCGCCACAAGCTTGCGGACCAAAGGGATAAGCTCCGCGCCATATTGCGCGGCATCCACCAACGGGTCGTACCCACGGATCAACAGGCTTTTCACACCAGCTTTATAATATTCCACCAACGCCTTTGCCACCGTATCTGGCGAGCCGACAAGGGCGGTTGAATTTCCCGCCGCGCCGGTTAATTCTGCCAGCTTAGTCCACAGGCATATGTCATGCGTATCGGCTTCGGCAGCGACATCCAGCAACCGCTTCGAACCAATATTTTGCCGCTTCGGGACCCGAACCCCACGGAGTTGTTGCGTCGCCTGATCAAGAATTTGTTTTGCGCGATCCCACGCCTTGTCATCAGTTTCCGCCAGGATGGGACGGATGGACAGGCTGAATTCGGGAACCCGGCTCTGTGGCGCCACCGCGTCGCGCACCCGTTTCATAAACTCCGCCGTGGCCGCCAGTGGTTCCCCCCAAAGCATGAAAATATCCACATTCGACGCCAACGCCGCAATCGCTGCGTCCGACCCGCCGCCGCCATACACCGGAATGCACGGCTCCTGCCGGCAACGAATTTCCGCATAAGCGCCCTCAAACTTGTAGAATTCGCCCAAATGGTCGAAGGGTTTCGGTTCAGTCCAGACCCGACGTAAAAGTCCCGCATATTCCGCCGTGCGACGATAACGGGCGGCATGGTCCGTGTGGTCGCCGTCTTTAGCCTGATCGACATCGCTGCCGCCCGAAATCAAATGCACGGCGAGACGCCCATTGGAAAGCTGGTCCAACGTCGCCATCTTCCGCGCGGCCACGCTCGGCGCAACAAATCCGGGACGATGCGCCAACAAAAACCCCAAGCGTTCGGTTTTCGCTGCAGCGTGCGCGCCAATAATGAACCCGTCTGGAGCGCTGGAAAAATAGCCGATCAGGACTCGGTCAAAACCCGCCTGTTCATGGACACGCGCGGTTTCGGCAATAACATCCGCGTCAAAGGGTGGCCCGGAAACTGGGATTATTTCCGAAGACACGCGCGGCGCTATCCAACCAATCATCTCCACAGGCATTTTTCTAACCTAATCTGTGACAAACAACCTAAATACCCTAACCATATGGTCCCGTGGCGCCAGAAAAATTAATTTGACTAATTACGCGCCAAAATGATGCCCTCGCCTTGAGCCGTGATTGCTTCTATGCGGACATACTCTATCAGCGTCCAGAACATCGAATCCATTCAGGCGTAAATCCACTCAGGCATCGGCCAAGGTCGGGTCCGCCATCGCCGACATGATAGCGTTGCATAGCACGGCAACTTCGCCCGCCATACGCCTTGCTGATAGTCGACCGCCTGTTGCAGGAAGGATTTTTGTTCGAAGTGCAAACGGTGGCGGCGAAGGGGTGATCCAAATAATTTTATTTGAGTCACTTGAATTTGGAAATTTTATAATGATATCCCTATTTTGTGCTCTAACGCTGAAACGAACCGGCCACGCGGCGATGCTATATAATGATACGTGGTGCTAATGATTCAGGGCTTTTTTCATATCCCCCTGGAGCCGTTTAGAGCGTTAATTTTAATAATTATGAATTAAATTCAGCAGGATGGAACACCGCCCTCACCCCTCATCGTCATGCCAGCGAAGTCGGGACTCCAGGGCTCCCCGGCGCGTGGGTGGATACAAGCCTTCGCCGAAATGACTGGATTAGTGAGGGCATATAATTTAACCTATTGAATTCACTAATATATTTACAAACGCCATTTTTGCGGTGCGCCACTCACACACTTGGTTGCAGTTTCGCTGCGCCCGGTGTAGCCATGGCCTTACACTACCAACCAACGGAGCCTACCCTCATGATTCCACGTTATAGCCGCCCCGCCATGACCGCCATTTGGGACCCGGCCATGCGGTTCCAGATTTGGTTGGAGATTGAAGCCCACGCCTGCGACGCTCAAGCTGAGTTGGGCGTTATTCCCAAAGACGCGGCCAAGGCGATCTGGGAGCGCGGGCAGTTTGAAATCGCGCGAATCGATGAGATCGAAGCCGAGACCAAGCATGACGTCATCGCGTTCCTTACCAATGTCGCGGAATATGTTGGCGACGAGGCGCGCTATCTGCATCAGGGCATGACGTCATCGGATGTGCTCGACACCTGCCTATCGGTGCAGTTGAGCCGAGCGACGGATATCTTGTTGGCGGATTTTGACGCGCTGCTGGACGCGCTGAAACGGCGCGCGATGGAGCATAAATACACGCTCACCATCGGCCGCAGCCACGCCATCCATGCGGAGCCGACTACGTTCGGCGTCAAGCTGGCTGGGCATTACGCCGCCTTTGCGCGCAACCGCAAACGTCTGGAGGCGGCGCGGGCCGAAATCGCCACCTGCGCTATCTCAGGGGCTGTCGGTACCTTCGCCAATATCGACCCGCGCGTGGAGGCCCATGTGGCAGATAAAATGGGCCTGACGCCAGAACCCGTCTCCACCCAGGTGATCCCGCGTGATCGGCACGCCATGTTCTTCGCCGTGCTGGGGGTGATTGCGTCGTCGATTGAAAATCTGGCAGTCGAGGTGCGGCACCTGCAACGCAGCGAAATGCGCGAGGCGGAGGAATATTTCTCACCGGGACAAAAAGGGTCCTCGGCGATGCCGCATAAGCGCAATCCAGTACTTTCCGAGAACCTCACGGGGTTGGCGCGGATGGTGCGCTCCGCCGTGATGCCGGCGATGGAAAACGTCACCCTGTGGCACGAACGGGATATTTCGCATTCCTCCGTCGAACGCATGATAGGTCCGGACGCGACGGTGACGCTGGATTTCGCGCTGGTCCGCCTGACCGGCATGATCGACAAGCTGGTGGTGTATCCCGACGCGATGAAGGGCCATTTGGACTCGCTGGGCGGGTTGCACAATTCGCAACGGGTGCTGTTGGCCTTGACGCAAAAGGGCATGAGCCGCGAGGACGCCTACAAGGTGGTGCAGGATAATGCGATGAATGCGTGGCGTGGAAACGGCGCGTTTGTGGCCTTTTTAAAAGACGACAGCGAGATCGCCAACTTCATGACACATGAGGAAATCGAATCTTTGTTCGATATCGACTATCATACCAAACATGTTGATACGATCTTTACGCGCGTTTTTAGGTAAGCCATCCCCCGCGCCAATTTGGCGGCGCTGGCGGTCTGCGCAGTCCTGTAACGGGAGCCCCCCTGGAAAAAGTGATTGCGGCGCGAATGAAGGTTGGCGGTCAATCAACTTCTGACGCGCTTTACAAACGCATGCGTGAATTGATTTATGGCTTTTCCGACAACCTTGAACGCATCCGTTTGTTGACCCAACTGGCGCGGACGCACGGCCGGCAAGACCTTGACCATGAAGCTGAAATCACGCTCGCGGCTGCCTGGCGCACCGCGTGGATACATCGCGTTCAAGACTCTTACCCAAACATTACAGTTGGCGTTGTAACTGTGATGATTTCCATCAGAAAATTGCGGGACGCATTTGACACTGCGGCTCGTATCCTCTTGATTAAAGGCGAAGACCGATCCAGCGGCGCACAACCGAAATTTCAAGCGCCTCGCGCTATCTGCCGAGGGTGCGGCGGAAGCCGGTCAGATCGGAATGGCCATTCGCGCGGCGAAAACAAATAAGGCCAAAATCACCGCGCCACAGCCTTGGCCGCCGTCGCCATTGGATAACCCATTACGAAAAACAAAAAACGGCACATTAGACTCAAAAAATAGCGGCCTTATCCCCCGTCCATAATCTGGCGGCGCACGACGTCCATCAGTTTATCCATCGCAACCCGGACAGCATGTTCCGAAGATTCCACACCCTTGTCGGTCAAATCAGCCAGGACTTTTGTAGCACATCGTCGTCGCCCGGTGCGTCAAATTCCGATATGACCACATCCTCAGCGTATGTCTCGGCGCTGGCATCATCGACGGCCATAGACCCAACAATTTATTGCGGCGCGCCTGCACCTTGAAGACCAGTTATGACCCGTCTTAATATTTGTTTTCAAAAGCTTTTCCACATTTATTGAATTGCGTTATTGGACAACACCGTCACCTGTCTAAATCCGCTCGCCAATAGCCTGGTCCACCGTGCGAATGCTGCATGAAACATTTTGTTAGACCTTTATATAATCACCTCTCGCCCGGTTTGGTGTGGGAAAGCACACATAAGGGCCTGCTAAATTTATATTCGCCTATATGACCGCTCGATCCTTTGACGGAACCATGGTATCAAGCTCGCCATGTGCACCCTTGTTCTTTTACGCCGACCAGACTCCAACTGGCCGGTTCTCATCGCCGCCAATCGAGACGAAATGCAATCACGGACATGGTTGCCGCCTGGCCGCTATTGGCCTGACCGCCCCGACATTATAGCTGGACGCGACGAATTGGCTGGCGGCAGCTGGCTTGGGATGAATGACCATGGGGTCACGGCGGCAGCGTTAAATAGAACGGGATCACTTGGCCCTGCGACCGACACGCGCAGTCGTGGGGAGTTAGTTCTGGACGCCCTGGATTTCGCCGACGCCGCCGACGCCGCGCAAGCGCTGGGTGAAATTAACCCTCGCGCCTATCGAACATTCAACCTGGTCATCGCCGATAGCCGCGACGCGTTCTGGCTTTGCAATCGAAGCGGCGCCTCGGAAATCGTCGTCAACGAAGTCCCAACCGGCATTTCCATTATCACGTCGCAAGATATGAACGACCCCACCGCACCCCGCGTCGCGTCGTTCGCCGC
>JAPKDL010000256.1 GCA_028822585.1 Alphaproteobacteria bacterium
CGTAAAATTTGGTCTCCGCGTTCCTATGGTGGGAACGCCCCAGGACACTGGTGCCTATGCCGCGAAAGTTGAGGCCGCCGGGTTCGACTTTATGTATACGCCGGACACGCCGTTGCTGGCGGGGTTGTGGCGCGATGTATATCAGCATTTGTTGTGCGCAGCGCTTGAAACCAAAACGATGCGTCTGGGGCCCGGCGTCACCAACCCCATTACCCGCCACCCCGTCGCCACCGCAGGTTCGATCATCACGCTGTATGAAGCGTCGGGCGGTCGGGCGGACCTTGTTGTAGGCACCGGGTACAGCTCCGCCTATATCGTCGGCAAAAAAGCGGCGACGAGGGCTGCGATGCGAAGTGGGGCGGAATTATGGCGCAGTATTTTTAGCGGCGCGCCGACCGAACTCGGCGGCCATGAAATCGAACTCAAACCGTCCTGTCCGGACCTGCCGATTTATCTGGCGGCCAGCGGCCCCTTGGCGCTGCAGCTGGCCGGGGAAGTCGCGGACGGCGTGTTGATCATGGTGGGTTCCGCGCCGACCAGCGTCGCTTGGGCTTTGGAACAAGTTGACATCGGACTGGAGCGCGCCGGACGCACCCGCGCCGCCATCCGATGTATGATGGTGGCGACGACCTGCGTCGATGACGACCGAGACCGGGCCATCGACCGGATGCGCCCCTGCGTCGCAGGATTGTGCCGTCATGGACATGCCGTAGATTTGTTCAAACGCGCCGGGCTCGACCTGCCCATCCGCCCGGTGGAGACCGTCGACCCGTACCCCGATCTTGGTCATGCTGTGGATTGGGAAGAAGCGAAACGAGTGTCTCAGTGGGTTCCCGACGATGCGGTCGTGGCCATGATGCCGGTCGGACCCGCCGCCGATGTAGCCGCGCATGCCCAATCCCTGATTGACCTTGGCATTGACGCTATATGGTGGCGCGACGAAGGCACCTGGGACCGCCCCGATGCGCTCATGAAAGCGTTGTCTACCGATGTGTTGCCGCGCTTGCGGGGGTAAGGTTGCCGCCAGCGGTGTCCTAACCTCCAAAAACCTCTGCGTCATTCTCTGTGGTTCACAGATCTTGTGCGGGCGCTTTATTTCCACAGGAAATGAGCAGGTTTGGCTTTTCATGGCGGGGCCTGCGGGTATCATGTCGTTCTAGAATTTACACAACCGAATATTAGAGGGAACCCCAATCATGAAACTCATGGGCAGTTATCGTTCACCCTATGTCCGCCGCACGGCGGCCAGCCTCAACGTTATGGGCTTGGCGTATGAACATGACCCGGTCGCGGTGTTTGATAATCAGGATGATGTCCGCCCGCACAACCCGTTGATCCGGGTGCCGACACTGATTCTCGACGATGGCGAGTCACTGGTCGAAAGTTACGCCATTCTTGATGCGCTGGATGAAATAGCAGGCGACGCCAAACGTTTGATTCCCGCCAGTGGGACGGAACGGCGCAAAATCATGAAAATGGCCGCTATTGCCGTGGGCACGATGGATAAGACCGTATGGGCGGCGTATGAGGGCCGGTTTCATCCCAAGGAAAAAATCCATCGGCCCTGGGTCGAACATAATGAGGAACAGGCGTTGGGCGGGCTTGGTTACCTGGATGACTTGGCCAAGGCGGCGGGTGACGGCTGGTTCGCCGGGGGCGATCGCATGAGCCAGGCTGACATCAGTGGATCGGTTGCATTCAGCTTCGCAGCCCTGGCGAGGCCTCGGTTGGAGGTGGCGGATAAGTTCCCAAATCTTGCCGCGTTTTCCGCACGCTGCGAAGCCATGGAAGCGTTTTCAAG
>JAPKDL010000114.1 GCA_028822585.1 Alphaproteobacteria bacterium
TGCAGCATATACATCGTTGACGACAGGATTAGCAGAGTCCTAAAGTCTCGCGGCCCAAGCTGGAATTCGGGAAAGCATCAGCGTAAACAAGCGCCAAGAACAAGGAATATCAACATGTTAATGCCGAATATCAGACCGGCGAACCCCAATTTTTCATCGGGCCCTTGTTCCAAACGACCGGGATGGACGCCGGCGTGCCTCGAAGACGCCGCCGTGGGCCGGTCACATCGTTCTGAGTTGGGCAAAGGGAAACTGGCCTCGATCATCGACCGCAGCAAGACGATCCTTGGCGTGCCGGAAGATTACCACGTGGCGATCGTTCCCGCCTCTGATACAGGCGCAGTGGAAATGGTACTTTGGTCGATGTTGGGCGCGCGTGGCCTCGACATACTGGCGTGGGAATCCTTCGGCATGGGATGGGCCACGGACGTTGAAAAGCAGCTCAAGCTCGACGATGTGCGGGTCCTGTCGGCCGCATACGGTTTTCTGCCTGATCTTGGCGCCGTGAATTTTTCACGCGATGTCGTCTTCACTTGGAATGGCACCACCAGCGGCGTACGCGTGCCCAATGGCGACTGGATTGCCGATGACCGCGAAGGTTTGACTATATGTGATGCGACGTCGGCAGTGTTTGCAATGGATTTGCCGTGGAAAAAACTCGATGTCGTGACCTGGTCCTGGCAGAAAATACTGGGCGGCGAAGCAGCGCACGGCATGTTGGCGCTGTCCCCACGCGCGGTGGAACGCCTTGAAACCTATACGCCGAGCTGGCCGCTGCCAAAAATTTTTCGACTGACCAAGGGCGGCAAATTGAACGAAGGCGTCTTCCGGGGCGAGACCATCAACACCCCGTCTATGCTTGCGGCCGAAGATTGTATCGACACATTGCGTTGGGCGGATTCGGTCGGCGGATTGCAGGGTCTTATCGCCCGATCACAAAGCAATTTGGACGTTATTCGCGAATGGGTCGACAGAACCGACTGGGTCGAGTTCCTCGCCCAGGACACCGCGACCTTGTCCAGCACGTCGATCTGCCTATCCCTGTCGGATAACTGCCCCCTAAGCGACGCTGATAAAGCAACGGCACCAAAAAAGATGGCCGGATTGTTGGAAGCCGAGGGCGTCGCATATGATATTGCCGCCCATCGGGATGCACCCGCTGGATTGCGAATTTGGGGCGGGTCCACCATCGAAGCCAGTGACATGGTGGCGTTAACACCCTGGCTGGAATGGAGCTATGGCGAATTATTCAAATCCGCTGCAGCAGACTGACCCCATAAATTAAATGCTGAAAGGCTAATAAAATGCCAAGAGTCCTGATTTCGGACAACCTGAGTCCGCGCGCCGCTGAAATTTTCAGAGATCGGGGAATCGATGTCGACGTAAAAGTCGGGATGGACCCTGACGCGCTGGCGCAATGCATTGGCGACTATGATGGCCTCGCGGTTCGTTCCGCCACCAAGGCGACGGCTGATATACTAGCGAAAGCGACGAATATGAAGGTCATCGGTCGCGCGGGCATTGGGGTGGATAACATCGATATCGACGTGGCGACGCAGCAAGGCGTCGTCGTGATGAATACCCCCTACGGCAATGCAACGACGACGGCGGAACACGCTATTGGCCTGATGTTCGCCCTCGCCCGGCAAATTCCCGCCGCAGACGCCTCCACGCAAGCCGGAAAGTGGGAAAAGTCCCGTTTCATGGGCATCGAACTAGACAGCAAGACCTTGGGGTTGATCGGTTGCGGAAACATCGGCTCCATCGTGGCCGACCGCGCGCAAGGTTTGAAGATGCGCGTCATTGCGCATGACCCGTTCCTGTCACCGGAACGGGCCGCGGACCTCGGCGTGGAAAAAGTTGAACTCGACGTCCTGTTCGCACGTTCGGATTTCATCACGCTACACACGCCGCTAACGGTTTCGACCCAAAACATCATCGATGCCGACTCCATTGCAAAAATGCGTAAAGGCGTGCGGATTGTGAATTGCGCGCGCGGTGGCCTGGTGGATGAAGAAGCCGTGATGTCGGGGCTAGAATCGGGCCAGGTTGCGGGCGCGGCGTTTGATGTATTTACGACGGAACCGGCGCGCGAAAGCGTGCTGTTTGGTCACCCCGCCGTGGTCTGTACGCCGCATTTGGGCGCGGCGACGACAGAAGCACAGGAAAAGGTCGCGCTTCAGGTGGCGCAGCAAATGTCAGACTTTCTCCTGACTGGTGCCGTGACCAACGCGATCAACATGGCGTCGGTCACGGCGGAAGACGCGCCCAGGTTACAGCCCTATATGGAGCTAGCGGAAAACCTTGGTAGTTTCGCCGGACAATTGACGGAGACCGGCATCCAATCCGTCTCTATCGACTTCGAAGGCCATGTCGCCACATTGAACACCCGGCCTTTGGTCTCGGCGGCGTTGATGGGGCTGTTGGCACCGATGCTGAATTCGGTCAACATGGTAAGTGCGCCTGCGGTTGCACGGGAACGTAATATCAGCGTCACGGAATCAAAAAACGAACAACCCGGCGACTACGAAACACTTATTCGGGTGACGGTAGAAACCGAACAACAGTCGCGGAGCATCACCGGCACCTTGTTCGGCGGCGGCAAGGCGCGCATCGTCAATATTAAGGATATCGAAATCGAAGCCGAATTCGCACCGCATATGCTTTACATCACCAACAAAGACCAACCTGGCGTCATTGGCGATTTAGGCCGTACGTTGAGCGACGCGGGCGTCAATATTGCAAGCTTTCATTTAGGACGGGCCTTTGTGGGCGGCGATGCAATCGCTTTGATACAGGTCGATCAGCCAGTCACCTCAACATTACTGGATGCAGTGGCGATGTTGCCGAATGTCGTTCAGACCAAATCACTGGCCTTCTAGTACAACCATGCGCCAGTTTTCATTCGCCTGTATGCTGGGGTACGCCTGTGTGATGGCGGTGCCCGCCTATGCGTGGACCCATTCAGAGATTAGCGTTGTCGCCGGACTTCAAAATTTCGTTATCGATTCCGGGGTTGATTCCGGAGAGGTTAAAATCCTTACCGACAAGACGACCCACGCGATTCAGTTTGTTAACGGCAAGCCTCATCTCGTTCCCGCCGATGCGCCGTCCTCACCTGTCGCGCCGCCCAATATACTTCCACATGCGGCCGTAACCCAGGGTGAAAGAAACATTGCAGCGGCATGGTTGGCGACGGCGACGGATCGCTACAATCACGGTGTCCTGGGCGATGAAATTGGAGCTGCGACGGCTGCAACCCGTCTTCAGAACGGCGACGTCTTACGGTACGATCTGCCCGCCGATTCGGTATTTGAGGATTTAACACCCCGCCTTTACGACATCGATGGCGACGGCGACGACGAAATTATTGTGGTGCGTTCCAACCTTTATGATGGCGCAGCGGTATCGGTTTTGACGGTCGGCGCAACGGGCCTTGAAGTTTTCGCCGAAGCCTATCCTATCGGTCTGACACATCGATGGATAAGCCCTTTGGATGCCGCCGAATTTGATGGCGATGGCGTCATGGAGGTTGCGGCTATGGTGGCGCCACATCTTCAAGGCGTCCCAAGTTTTTACAATCGCGAAGGACAACGTTTGAAGCGGTTCGCCGCTGCGCCTGGATTTTCCACGTATTACATTGACTCTAGTATATTGGGTATGAGCGTCATACTTGATGCGCACAGTGATGGTCGCCCAGGTATCGTTTTACCGTCGCTGGACCGCGACACATTGTATACGGTGGGTTTTGACGATCCGAGTAAGTTAAAAATCATCGAAACCGTGCATCATGACAGTGAAATCATGACGGCGATTGCCGCGACGGACATCGACAGACAAGGTGGCGCGGATATCATGTACGGTCTGGACAGTGGCGCAATCATTTTAATTCGGCGATAATTTGGGCCTAGAGCACAGAACTGACGCTGCATTACTTGCCGGGACAGCGCAAACGGGTTAGGTAACCGGCGGAATTATTTTGAACGTTAATTCGTAGACGATGCCCAGCGGAAGAAGATGAATAGATTGGCAAACAAAGCGCTGCTGCCTGATGGCGTTCGGGACGGATTACCGCCCGACGCCGCGCATGAAGCCGGTGTTGTGGCGCAATTGGTCTCGTCGTTTGAACGCTACGGGTATGAACGCGTGACGCCGCCCTTGGTGGAATTTGAGGACACGTTGCTGGACGGTGCGGCGCAATCCGTCGCGAACGAAACCTTCCGCCTTATGGACCCGGTCAGCCAGCGCATGATGGGCGTGCGCGCGGACATGACGTTACAGATCGCCAGAATTGCAACGACGCGTCTGCGGAACGAAGCGCGACCATTGCGCTTGGCGTATGCGGGACCGGTGTTACGCGTAAAGGGATCCCAATTGCGCCCGGAACGCGAAGTATATCAAGCAGGCGTGGAGTTGATCGGCGTGGCGTCTTCCGCAGCAGATGCGGAGATAATTGCGCTGGCGGCCACTGCATTGGAGGCATTGGGTGTCGGTGGACTGTCCGTCGACATTACACTGCCGACGATGGTCCCAGAGATCTGCGCGGCGCTGGCGGTGGACAACGCGGACGCGGCCAGATGGCGAGACGCTTTGGATATAAGAGATTCCAACGCAGTCGAAGCGGTCGGTGGCGCGGCTGGTGGGTTGCTGAAGGCCCTGTTAGACGCATCGGGCCCTGCGGAATCAGCGCTCGCAGCCCTGGAAGACTTGGATTTACCAAAAAAACCCGCGAAAGAACGACAACACTTGGCGGAAACACTGAAATTTCTGCGCCAAACGGCGCCGGATCTAGCGGTAACTGTCGACCCCGTTGAACATCGTGGGTTTGAATATCATTCAGGTTTGAGTTTTACGGTGTTCGCAAATGGCGTGCGCGGGGAAATTGGTCGCGGCGGACGTTATTTGGCAGGCGCTGATGGCGAACAATCAACCGGGTTCACCTTATTCCTGGACAGTATTATACGAGCGTTGCCGGAAGCCTCCCGTCCAGATCGAGTGTACTTGCCCTTCGGCGCGGCGGTGGCGCAAGCCGCTCTCCTTCGCGCCGAAGGGCGAGTGACGGTCGCGGGACTTACTGCTGAACGAGATCCTATGACATCTGCGCGTGAACAAGGCTGCACGCATATTCTTTTAGACGAAATCATCGCGGTACCGCGAGAAAACAACGGGACGTACAAAAAATGACGAATGTTGTGGTCGTCGGGTCGCAATGGGGCGATGAAGGCAAGGGTAAAATTGTAGATTGGCTTTCCGAACGCGCGGAGGTGGTCGTCCGGTTTCAAGGTGGCCATAACGCCGGTCACACCCTCGTCATCGACGGAGTTACCTATAAATTAAGCCTGCTGCCATCTGGCGTCGTTCGCTCCGGCAAAGTGTCGGTGATTGGCAATGGTGTCGTTATCGACCCCTGGGCGCTGATGGATGAAATCAAACGACTCCGGGAAATGAAGGTAGATCTGACGCCAGACTCCCTCATTGTTGCAGAAAATGCTTCGTTGATTCTGCCTCTGCATGGCAATTTAGACCGAGCGCGCGAAGCCCAAGCGGGCAAGGCGAAAATTGGCACAACAGGGCGCGGCATCGGTCCGGCTTATGAAGATAAGATCGGGCGTCGCGCCATTCGTGTCTGTGATTTGGAAGATGAAGCGATCCTTGATAATAAAATCGAACGCTTGTTGTCGCACCATAATGCGATTTTGCGGGGATTGGGCGAAAACGAAATCGACGGCGTGGCGTTACGTCGGGAACTTTCCATAATTGCGCCAGATATCCTGGCGTTCGCGGGGTCTGCGTGGCGATTTTTAGATAACGCCAGCGCCAAGGGTCAACGAATTCTGTTCGAAGGTGCCCAGGGCGCAATGCTCGATGTCGACCACGGGACCTATCCATATGTGACGTCGTCCAACACCGGGGCGGGACAGGCCGCGTCGGGTTCCGGATTCCCTGTTGGCGGACTAGGCTTTGTATTGGGTATCACCAAAGCGTACACGACGCGCGTCGGCAGTGGGCCGTTTCCAACCGAACTGACCGACGAAGTTGGCCAACGCCTGGGGGAACGCGGTCGTGAGTTCGGCACTGTGACAAACCGTCAACGCCGATGCGGATGGTTCGACGCGGTTATGGTGCGCCAAGCGGTGAAAGTATCCGGCATCGACGGTATCGCCTTTACGAAACTCGATGTGCTGGATGGTCTTGCAACGCTAAAAATATGCACTGGTTATCGTATCGGCGACAAGACTGTGGATTATTTGCCTGCGTCCATGGCGCAACAGGACATCGCCGAACCGGTTTACGAAACCATGGAAGGTTGGACGGAAAGCACGGAAGGCGCGCGATCCTGGGCGGATTTGCCAGCGACAGCGATTAAATATATCCGCCGGGTTGAAGAATTGATCGAAGCGCCAGTAACGCTGTTATCGACCAGCCCGGAACGCGATGACACTATCATGGTGCGCGACCCGTTTGCCGGATAATTCACTCGTCGCAAAAAATTGCCCAATTTTACGCAACCAGGTCCTTGCTCTACGGATATTAGGTATGCTGCGGTGTTTCGGTCACACTATAGACAGAAGCTCATTCGTTTACGCTTTTGATACCAACGAGCATTAATTAGAACCATATGCCGATTTTCGACGTCCGATGGACATGATCTTCCAGGGCTGGTCGATGCGTTTGTTCCTGGTCTCGCAACAGAGCGCGACAATCTGATCATAGGATCCGAATATCCTGCTTGATAAGCAACTGTCGCGTATAAACTGCCAAATGGTTTCGACAGGATTCGATCCGGGCTTGCGGGGCGGGAATGGCAGAAGCGTGATGTTGATGGCAAATTTAATACGCCAGTGTGAAGGCGGTTGGGCCGTAGACGATGTGGTGTATGGTTCGGCGGTTTTCCCGTTAACAAGCGATGCCCCAGAACGCCCCGGACGCGATTAAGCCTTTGGATGTATGGGGCGGCAAAAGCGTCGAGAAAACGCCCCCTGAAACGCCACACACAGGCCATGAGTGTGGTGTATCCACGCTTGGACAACGAAGACTATGACCATCAGCCGATCACTCGCAGACATCGCCAATAGTATTGAGATGCTCGAAATCCGTTGCTCACGGTGCGGTCGGACAGGCCGCATGAGTGTCGCCAAGCTGATCGATCAATATGGTCCAACGACGCTATTGCCTGACCTTGGGCCGATGCTGGTGGCTGACTGTGAGAACGCGCAGGCGCATGACTACGCCAAGTGCGATGTTTTCTATCCGCAGCTGGGCAAGATGATGGACGATCTCACGGGCTGACCGACCAACAGCGGGGCGAGAGACGCCATGTAGTCAATTGATGAAAGGCTTACGCCGCTTTTCGCCGCCGCCTCATGCCAGCCACTCCTAATAGGCTGATGCCGAATTAGGGCTAGTGTGTCGCTGGGTTCTTCCATGCTATAATGTTTCCCCATTGAACGAGGAGATACCTTATGGATAAGAATAAGGTCGCATTCAACGCCAACGAATAGACGCTTACCAAATTTCCAAGCCCTCCCGTTCCCGGTTTTCTCCAAACCGTCTTATCTCGCCGAAATATCAATCCTTTTGACTCAACACCGGTGGCATGCAAATAGTGTGCGCCCTTTATTTTAAATGGCCAATCTACAGGGAGGACAAAACTTAATGAATATTCTTCAAAAACGCCTACTTGCTTCGGCGACGGCGCTCGGACTCGTCGCTGTTGGTCTTGGCGCCGCGTCGGATGCTTCCGCAAAAACGATCTGGAATTTCAGCATCTGGGGCGGCAAACGCGCTGTGACCGCGGGCATCGAATCCATCAAGCCCTCGCTTGAAAAAGCTGGTGGCGGTGACTTCGAGCTCAAGATTCACTATGCGGACGCCCTAGGCCCCCGTAAGCAAAATCCCGAAAACGTAAAAGTGGGCGCATTCGAAGCAGGCATGATGTGCGTTGGGTACTACCCAAATAAATACCCACTTCTATCAGTGATGGAACTGCCATTCCTAGCGCCGCGTGATCTGCATGTTCGCGCCGCAGTGGAGGCTGATGTTCTGGCGCAAGCGGATATCGTTGCGGAAACCAAGAAGCGTTGGAACGCCAGATATTTCGGCCCAGCCTTCCTACCCGCCTATGAATTCATGGGCAACAAGCGGATCCGATCGGTCGAAGATATGAAAGGCGTAAAAATGCGCATTTCCGGCCTGAACGCCAAAGCATTAATGACGTTTGGCGGCGTACCGACCATGGTGACAGCCCCTGAAGGCTATACCGCCTTGCAACGTGGCACAATTGACAGCTTCGGCTTCCCATACTCCTATGCATTCGGTGCCTACAAACTGTACGAAGTATCAAAATACGTTACTGAAGGCATCGGCATGAGCGGCTTCATGTGTTTCCAGACGGTTAACTTAGACGCCTGGAACGCGACGCCCCAAAAAGTGCGGGACGCATTGCCCGCTGCGCAGAAAAAGGCGACGGCGGCGATGATCGACGCTTATCTGACCGCCGACAAGAAATGGCGCCCGATTTTCCGCGAAAAACTGACGGTCGACGTTCTTGACCCGTCGGTCCGCGTCAAATTGGCCGCCGGTGCAGGCGTTATTTGGGAAGAATGGGTCAAAACACACGAAGCCAAGGGCCGCCCCGCGAGGAAGATGCTAGAATTCGTGAAAGCGTCTGTCGCGAAACATTCCAAATAATCCGTTTAGATAAAGAAAACGGATTATAAAAAAGTGCAGGAACTTTTCTATGTGCTTTGTGTCGTCCTGATCGTCGGGATCGTGTTAACGATCATGGCGGTCAGGACGGGCGCTATTCTGGCGTGGGTTGAAAAAGCCCTGACGATCGGGTCAACCGCGCTTATCCTTTTCACCATGTGCTTTGTCGCGCTCGAAATTGTCTTGCGGCACTGGTTTAATTCGCCCATTCAAGGCCATCTGGAACTGTCGTCATTGTTCGTTCCGGTCATTGTATTCGCCGCTGTATCCTATACTCAGTCGCAAAATGCCCACGTGGGCATGACATTAATCGTCGACAATCTACCCGCAGATGTGAAGAACAAAGTGGAAATTTTCACCTTGTTTCTAACGATTCTGACATGCGCTATTTTAGCGTATTTTAGTTTCAAGTTCACATACGGCGAATGGGAAATCGACAACGTCACGGAAACCCCACCGTATTGGCTGACATGGAAATCTGCAGTCTTCATTCCAATTGGATATTCGCTCCTTGCCATGCGGTGCCTCCTGCAAATGGTTCACCGCATTGCGCCGGATTATTATCCGGAACATGACATTATCCTCGCGGATGAACTGTTGGCCCCCGAAGGGCAGAACGACGAAACTCCGGCATAGGTTAAATTTAAAATCATGGATCCGATATCACTTGGCGTCGTATCGCTTTTTGCGCTCACGGCCCTGCTTTTCTCGGGAATGCGAATCGCATTCGCCACCGCCTTATGCGGCTTCATTGGCCTTTGGATATTACGGGGTTACATACCCGCAGCAACACTGGCTTCCCAAATTCCATTCGGCGTTCTGGAAAATTACACGTTTCTGGTTTTACCGCTGTTTA
>JAPKDL010000115.1 GCA_028822585.1 Alphaproteobacteria bacterium
CTGGGTGGAAAAGTAATGGTGCGGTGGCAGCGGCATAACTATCGTGGCCGACGAACGAAATCTCCGCAAAACCTTGTTATAGCCTTATTCGAACTAAAGTGACGCTGGAATTATTTATCTAATACATTGATATATAATCAATATATATATATTGAACTTGTAAATAAGTATTATTGTGCGTGGAATTCCACGGGATTTATTATTCCTGGTGCCTGTCCCCTGATTGGGGCGTGCGTGCATCGTATTAACGCCCCCTGCTGGGTCAACGAAGTGGTGCTATTCGATTTTGGAATTGCTGTATTGCAAAATATGCAATATTCACGGATTGGAAAATCCGATATGATCATTCTGCGGAGATGGCAGCCAGTTTTATAAGAGGGAGGACTGGTGGGCTAACAAGTGATTATTATGGGGTCTTGAAAATATGAGTGAAACAATGAAGAAGCCGGAAACCGATTACGAAGGCAGATCGGACGAAGATCGTCCGGCGTCCAGAAGTTGCATGTGTTGTCAAACACAGTTCAAGAGTTCCGGGTGGGGAAATCGCCTTTGCCCGACATGCCGCTCCCGCAGCTAGCCGTCGCAGAGCATAAATTAAAAACGCCTCGCTGGCTTTCTTAGTCGAGGCGTTTTTTGTTGCCTGAAATTTAAGTTAACCGTCTTTAAAGCCATCGCTCTATGTCGCTATCTCCGATATCTTGATGTTAATTATTTGGACCGGCAGGGAGCGCGCTATGAGATGGTTGTTGAAAATAATGTTATGCGTGTTCTTAGGCGGCGTTGCTGGTCAGGTCTACGCTGCAGACAAAACGGATGAATTTTCAGTTGGGCGATGGAACACCTTGGAAACGCAAGCCGCCGCCAATGATCCTCGCGCGCAAGGGTTGACCAAGGGATATTTGGCGGGTGTCCGCGACGCGTTGCGGTTTTATACACGGGTCGGCCAAACTTTTCGCCTCTGTTGGCCCAAAGACCATAAGGTTGATGACGACCTGATCCGGAATATCTTTAACGCAATGGTCAAGGAACATCCTGATATGGCGAAACCGGATGACAATTTCGCCTATCTGGTCGTTTTATCTTTGTACAACGTTTACCCATGTCGGTAACTTTCGTTTGACTTAAATCTCAATACTTGGGAGTTCAAGGATAATGACGACGCCATTCGCACTGCCGCCGCGGGAAGGAAAACCGCGCAAACGTGGGTTGACTGCGATGATCGACTTTGGCCCTGATGAAATGGGGTGGACCGGTGTGCGCGGGTTGAAAGACTTGCTGGAATGCACGGCGGATTATATTGATTACGGCAAAATCTATGCGTTGAATGCGTTGCTGTTGCCTGAAGGCGTCGCGGCGAAGGTGGCGAAGCTGTACCGCGACTATGATGTTACGCCGTTCGCCGGCGGCATCCTGTTTGAATATGCGTATGAGAAAAATTTACTGGACTCTTTCGCCGCCCATTTGAAAAAGTTGAACCTTATGGGGTTTGAGATTTCCGAAAATTATATCACGTTGGGCGATGATGAACGGCGCGGCTTTATTGATCGGTTCCAGAAGGACGGCTTCGAAGTCATATATGAATTTGGCCGGAAAAAGCCGGAAACGCCCATGAGCATTGACCAACTTGGTGGCATTGTCGCGGATATGGAGGCATGTGGGATTGGCCATGTCATCGTGGAACAAAGCGAACTGGACATGTTGCGGGAGGCTGAACCGCAGGCACTGGACGCCTTGCCCAAACAGCCCTGGTTCGAAAAGATCATGATCGAAGGCGACCCCTATCAGTTTCCCAAGCAACACGCAGACCTGATTAAGGACTATGGTCCCGATGTAAACCTCGCCAATATCGCGTCGGGTCAGGTACTGCGGTTGGAAGGCTTCCGGCGTGGGGTAGGTCGCGCCGTGAACTATTCGATTCTCGACGCATCCGAAGGCTATTAGTTTAGCGGCGCTGCCTGCGGAACCTTCTGACCTTCGCGATCCTCGAAGACGATGTGCACCTTCATGCCAATCGACGCCGCGTCGGTGGGGCAATTAAGAATATTTACCATCATGCGGAACCCTTCATCCAAATCGATCAGCGCCAGAAGATAGGGCGCATCGGCCTTGAACGCGGGGCTCGGCGCGCGTTGCACGATTGTGTAGGAATGTACGGTTCCAAGTTTAGCGGAATCATGCCATTTCAAATTACGGCTTTCGCAAGAAACACAGACCGCGCGCGGATAGAATTGCGTGTGCCCGCAATCCTTACACGTCTGGAACAATAACCGATTTTCGTTACAGGCGTCCCAGAAAGCCTGGGTGTCGGCATTGGGGACGGGAACGGGTTTTAAATCTGTCATGCTATGTGTTCCCCAAAATCATGGAGCAATGGGCGGAAAGAATGCCGCCATCACCATGCACAAAGGCCAGGTTAGCGTCGGGAACCTGGCGGATATCCGCTTCGCCGCGTAACTGCCGCACCGCTTCTACAATATGAAACATGCCGCCCGCGGCGCCGGAATGGCCAAACGACAACAACCCGCCATGGGTGTTGCAGGGCATTTTTCCGCCATGGGTCAATTCGCCTCGCAAGGCGGCTTCGCCCGCTTCGCCCTTTTCGTAAAACCCGATGGACTCCAATTCGATCAATAAGGTGATGGTGAAGGAGTCATAGATTTCAGCGACGTCAATGTCAGACGTTGTGACGCCGGCTTTGCCGAATGCTGTCGCCGACGACATTTTGCAGCCAAAGCTCGTTAAGGATGGCGCCGCCAGAATGTGTTCATGAGTATGGCCTTGCCCGGTGCCCAAAATAGCGGGGCTGGATTTTTTCATATCACCAGCTGTTTCACTGGCGCTGACAATGAACGCCGCCCCGCCATCGGAAATGAGACAGCAATCAAGCAACCGGAGCGGGTCGCTGATGGTCCGGGCGTTGGCGACATCGTCCAGGGTGATTGCCTCGGTCATATGTGCGTCGGGATGCATGGCGGCGTGCGTGCGATGTAACACGGCCAACGCCGCCAGGTGCTCCAGTGTCGCGCCGGTTTCATGTAGGTAACGTTGCGCGACCAAGGCGTAGGCGGCGGGAATGTTGACCCCGTAGGGTTGTTCGAATTGCGGGTGGCCAAATTCTGCCAGGGCTGCGACGGCTTTGTCACGGGTCATGCCGGTCAGGCGGTTTTCGCCCGCAACGCACAGAACGTGACGGCAGTCGCCATTGCGCACTAACGCGGCGGCTTGCATCGCCATCATAGCCGCTGTCGCGCCGCCGCCATGCAAACCGGCGTTGAAATTTGGTGCAACCCCGACATATTCGCAAAAAGCTGAACTTAACATCGGGTAGGTTTCGGTGATGGCGTAGGCGCAGAGGACACCGTCGATGTCGGACAGCTTCAACCCGGCGTCGGCGAGTGCGCCGAAGGCCGCTTCGGAATGCAGCGACATGACCGTGCTGTCCGGAACCGATCCGACCTTGGTGTTGTGGACCCCACTGATGACGGCGTGTTTAGGCATCGTTAGCCCCCTTCTTGGCGAGCTCATCCCAGTTGAACAGAAGGGGCTCCTTATTCAGGAATCGGGTGACGGCTTGTTGGTGATAGTCGGATTGTAAGGCGACGCCTTGGGCGTAGGATTCCAGTTCTCCGAGTGTTTTCTGATCTTGGGAAAAGGCGTTGTTGAGAATGTTCTTCGCCATGCCGACCGCTTCGCGCGACGCGTTGCGGAAACGTCCGGCGAATTCAAAAGCACGATCCATAAGAACATCGGCGTCGTGAATTTCATACACGATGCTCATGTCCTTGGCTTCCTCCGCGCCGATGGACCGCGCTGACAGAACGAGATCCTTGGCGCGCTGCAATCCGACGATGCGCGGTAACAGGAAAAATCCACCCGCATCCGGCACCAATCCGATGCGGCCAAATACCGCACAAAACCGAGCCCGGGTGGACGCCAGGACGAAATCCGCGGCGAGCGCCAGGTTGAAGCCCGCGCCGAAGGCTGCGCCATCAACGGCGGCGATCACGGGAATTTCCAGATTGACCAATTCGGGCAGCCAGACATGCAGCGCTTGGATCCGTTTGCGCCCATCCTGAACGGTAGGTTTGCCGCTGCTGAGGCTTTTCAAATCGCCACCTGCGCAAAAGGCACCGCCCGCGCCAGTGATAATGGCGGCCTTCAAAGATAAATCATTGCGGATTTCCGCGACAATGTCTGCCAGTTCCTCCCGCATGGTTAAATCAAATGCATTGCGTTGTTCGGGGCGGTTGAAGGTGACGATGGCGATCTCGTCGCGGACTTCATATTTAATGGTTTTGTAGGACATTTTAGGGCCTTTAAAATTCTGACGATCACTGTATGCAATGAAACAGGTTGTTTCCAAAATACAAGACAGGAGTACACAAATGACGAATACAAAAATGCTGGAAGGCAAGGTCGCCGTGGTGACCGGTGCGGGGCGGGGCATTGGCCGTGGGTTTGCAAAGCTAATGGCGGCACATGGTGCCAAGGTTGTCGTGAACGATCTTGGTGGGTCCGTGTCGGGCGAAGGTGAAGATCGCGGTCCCGCTTACGATGTCGTGAATGAAATTCGCAATGACGGCGGCGAAGCGGTGGAAAACGCCGACAGCGTCACCGATTGGGACGCGGCGCACGGCATAATTCAGCAAGCGGTGGATACGTTTGGCAAGATCGATATTGTCGTCAACAATGCGGGAATCCTCCGCGACCGTATCTTTCATAAAATGACCGAAGAAGATTGGGATTCGGTGATTTCGGTGCATTTGAAAGGCAGTTTTAACATGAGCCGCGCGGCCGCCGATCATTTCCGCGCGCAGCAATCCGGTGCCTTCGTGCATATGACCTCGACTTCCGGCCTAATAGGCAATTTCGGGCAAGCCAACTACTCGGCGGCCAAGCTCGGCATTGCGGGATTGTCGAAATCAATTGCGTTGGATATGGCGCGTTTCAATGTGCGCTCCAATTGCATCACACCCTTCGCATGGAGCCGGATGATCGGGTCCATTCCCCAAGATACGCCGGAAGAACAAGCCCGCGTCGCCAAGATCAAGGAAATGACGCCGGACAAGATCGCGCCGATGGCGGTGTTCCTCGTCAGTGACGCCGCGGCAAATGTGAACGGTCAAATCTTCGGCGTGCGCAATAATGAACTGTTCCTGATGGGCCAGTCACGGCCGTTGCGCTCGGTCCATCGCAGCGAAGGTTGGACGCCGGAAACCATCGCCGAACACGCCGCGCCCGCCATGCAATCGAGCTTCTACCCGCTCGAACGTTCTGGTGACGTTTTTACCTGGGATCCGGTTTAACCATCGGGCCTGAGTAATGAAATGAAGGCCGCCCCAGGGTTTCCTGGGGCGGCCTTTTGTTTTCCCTACGCCGCTTTTGTCAGTCGGACTGGCGGATGATCAACGCGTCCAGCGCCACACCGCCTTTGCCTTTATCGCGCACGATGAATGGGTTCACGTCCACGCTTTCCAGCGTGTCGGCGTTGGCTGCGGCGAAGATCGACAGATCTGACAACGCTGCCGCCAAGGCGTCCACATCCGCCTTTGCTTTGCCGCGTGCGCCGTCCAGGATTGCGTAACCTTTGATGGACTTGATCATGTCCATGGCTTCCTTGCGACCGAACGGTGCCACCTTGAAGGCCACGTCGCCCAGGACTTCGGTCAGAACGCCGCCTAATCCAAACATGACCATTTGCCCGAACACCGGATCGCGGTAGGTGCCGAGAATCGTCTCCACGCCGCCGTCCATCATTTTGGATACCAGAATGCCATCGATCTTGGCGTTCGGGGCTGCTTTTTTGGCGTTGACCATAATGTCGTTAAAACCTTTTCGCACCGCTGTTTGCGATTCCAGGCCCAAGAGGACGCCGCCGATTTCGGTTTTGTGTTGTATATCAGGCGAAACAATTTTGAGGACGACGGGGAAACCAAGCTTGGCTGCAGCCTTGGCCGCGTCTGCGGGCGTTTTGGCGAGACTTTCCCTGCCGGATGGCACACCCGCTTTCTTGAGTAAGCGTTTGGCGTCGTATTCGTTCAGTACTTTTTTGGGTACCTTCGGAGTTGTTGCTGGAATACGGGGGGGCTTGGGGAGCGCCTTTTCGAAGCCCTTGCGGAATTTGTACAGCGCCGCGACCGCCTGAACGACTTCGTGCGGGTCTTCGAAAGCGAGAATGCCTTCGTTTTCAAGCTTGGCGATATTTTCACGGGTCCCGTAAATTGACAGTGCCATTAAGCGCTCCGGGTATTTTTTCCGAATCGGGCGAATGGCTTCCATCAATTTTTCGCTCATTGCGTCGGATTGGGCGAAATAGGTAAAGAATGAGGCAATTGCGTCGTAATTGCCTTTCTCTAGCATCGCCTCGAAGAATTTCGTCAGGATCGTCCAGTCATTGAAGAAATTCGCCGTGGTGTCGACGGGGTTGCGTGTGCCGGCGAACGGCACAAGTTCCTTCAGTTCCTTTTGAACCGTGGCCGGCATGGGCGCCAGAGTAAGACCATACTCCTCCGCCGCATCGGCCATCACGACGCCGGCACCGCCGGAAATCGTGACAATGCCAAGACGGTTCGATTTTGGATATACCCCAAATGAACAGGCGTAGGAAATGTCGATCGCTTCGCGCAATGTTGTCGCCCGGAACACGCCGAATTTATCGAAGATGGAGTTGAAGGCGTCGTCAGAACCAGCGAGCGACGCCGTGTGCGACGCTGCCGCTTGTGCGCCGACATCGGATCCGCCGACCTTCATGATGATGACGGGTTTGCCTTTCGAATGCGCCAGTGACAGCGCTTCATATAAGCGCTCGGGATCACGGCAGCCTTCCATGTAACCCAGGATGACTTTCGTGTCTTCGTCTTCCGCCAGGTACTGGACACATTCGGCAAACCCGATGTCGCATTCATTACCGGTTGTCACCCAGTAGCGCATGCCAAGGCCCCGTTCGCGGGCCAGAACGAAACAATGCGACCCGAACGCGCCGCTTTGGCTGGCGATACCGACGGGGCCAACCTTGGGGCGGCCATCCAGGATCGAGGCGGTGAACGTTGAATAGGCGTTGTCTTCGCTGCTGAACACTCCCAGGCAATTTGGCCCAAGAATACGCATACCTGTGTCGTTCGCCAGTTCGGTAAGCGCGATTTGCGCTTTTTCGCCATCGGCGTCCATTTCCGCAAAACCGGATGTGAACGCGACAATCGATTTGACGCCCTGCGCCGCGCAATCTTCGGCAACTTGCAAGGCCATGCGTGCGGGCACCGCCATGATCGCCTGATCGACTGGCTCTTTGATGTCCTTGATGCTGGCGTAGGCTTTGAGGCCCTGAACTTCGTCGTAGTTCGGATTAACGGGGAGAATTTTGCCCGTGTAGCCAAAATCCTTGAGCAACTGAACGGGACGTCCGCCGATTTTCCCAGGGTCGGCGGAGGCGCCGAGCACTGCGATGGTTTTAGGACGGAACAGTGGTCTAAGACTATTAAAGACGTCCGATGTATTGGCCATGACTTCGGGGCTCCCCATAAAATTGGCTATATGTCGCTTGATCATAATATATTCAGCGCGTATTTTGGGACCCTGCGCCGGGCAAAACAACCTCTTTGCGGCAAAATGTCCGTACAAGTTCCGGATTTCTGTCGTGTTTTCATCCGGAAGCGTGTCCGGACAAAGTCATTGACAAATTTTCAGTAGGCAAACAGTGTTAATCGTTCTCGGGCCTATTGTGCCTTAGGTCTGTTGTGACGTGATTAAGAATTTTGAGAATAAGGAAAAGCAAAAATGGCGAAGGAAGAAGTCGAGTCGGAAGTCACCGGCACGGTGTGGAAGATCGAAACGAAGGTTGGCGACAAAGTTTCTGAGGGTGATGTCCTCATGATCTTGGAATCGATGAAAATGGAAATTCCTGTTCTTGCAACTGAAGATGGGGTCATCGCCGAATTTCTGGTTGAGGAAGAAGACCCCGTGGCGGAAGGCCAAGCCGTCGTGGTGCTGGATACGTAAGAATACTTGTTATCAAGACCGAAATTAGTCGTCTGGAGGTGATTTCTCAGAGTCGACAGCAATGTTTCAGGGTGATGAGGCCTTCAGAGTTTTGGGTCGAGTCGTAGTCGAAGAAGGTTTGAGCATCTTTCGTGAAGGTAACGGCGGCATGCTCGCCTATGCGGTGCAAAGCAGTTCCGTGGAGATCTTGTGGGAAATTGAAGGCGAGCAGGTCGTCTACGCAACGATTGACTAAGGCGGAATATTTGATGCAATGGCGCTTGTAGGTAAATCTCTCCGGACGGCGAATGCCACCGCGACCGATGCGACGGTTTATATCGTTATTTTTGCATCGTTATTAATGAAATGACATTCCAAAAAAATGCGCCAAACGGTTTCGGTCCTCGCTGGATTGATTCGGGTCATGTTAGGCAATATCTGATCACTTCATCAAAAAAATCTGACGAGGCGTTGTTGTCATATCAAGGACCCAAGGGTTTGGCGGCAACCGGTCTGCCAGACCTACGTACTTTACGCAGTATGGTTTCCAAGAAAACCCCAACTGTAAAATCTGTCGCAAAATAGACGCTGGAACGAACAAACCGCCAAGTATCCAAACCGCCAAGAATGTTGCGCGCGGGTGCAGCGTGACCTATGGTCCCGCCGCCACTGAGCAGGATATATATTTTGGCGTCATTGTGCCGGAAAGTTGCCGAATACAGATGAATAAAATTGAACAAAGGAACGATGAATAATGCCAGCGGATCCAAAGAGCAGCGATTATAGTATTGGCGTTTTGGGCGCGGGCGCGATGGGGCGTGGTATTGTCCAGGTCGCCGCTGCCGGTGGTATGAATGTAAAAGTATTTGATGCGCGCCGCGAATCCATGGATGACGCTGTCGCATTTATTGGCAATATGTTTAAACGCGCCGCCGAACGCGGACGCATGACCGAAGAAGAAGCCGTCGCCGCGACCGCGCGCGTACATCCTGTGGACAGCCTGAACGATTTCGCCGATTGCGACGCCGTCGTTGAAGCGGTGGTTGAAAATCTGGACGTCAAACGTGTGGTTTTCGCGGAACTGGAGGCAATTGTCGCCGAAGATACGATCCTGGCCAGTAACACATCCTCCCTGTCGGTCACGACGATTGCGTCGTCCTGCGCACATCCGAACCGTGTCGCCGGATTTCACTTTTTCAATCCTGTGCCGCTGATGCCGTTGGTCGAAGTGATCGCGGGCGTCTTGACTGATGATTGGGTGACGAATGCGTTGATGGAAATTGGGCGGCGCATGACGCGTGAACCCGTGCGGGTGAACGACGCGCCGGGGTTTCTGGTCAATCAGGTGGGCCGTGGGTTTAACATTGAAGCCGCTCACATGGTGCAGGAAGGCATTGCCGACACAACATCGATTGACCGCATCATGCGCGACGCTGGTGGGTTCCGCATGGGGCCGTTTCAGCTAATGGATTTGACCGGGTTGGACGTCACCCATCCCGCGACCAAACTTATCTATGAACAATCCTTTCATGAAGCGCGGTTTCGTCCTGC
>JAPKDL010000116.1 GCA_028822585.1 Alphaproteobacteria bacterium
ATGGTGAATTTTGGCGGAAACTCCTGATTGGTGTGATCGGTATGCCAGGTTACGCTTTTGGCGACCTTCGCCTGTTTACCATTGCCGTCCAGGTTACTGTACGACAACGTGGTGACCAAGTCCGTGCCGGGCGCAAGATATCACCGGTTCTGATCTTTCATGAGCTCACCAAACCAGCGGGCGGCGGCGCATTGCAACATATTAAATTTATGATCGCGGATCACCACCACAACATTATCGACCACGGCCTCGTAGAGTTTTGGCGGGTAATTTCATCGATGGGCTTGGTCAAATCCACGCCGGTAATATCTGCGCCTGTATGCTTCTTGACCGGTTTGATCTGTAAGGTCGATTCCTCAGCAAGCATACTTATCGTCAGATCATCATTTAATGTTGATACATGCAACGGTGAGTAGCCTTCCAAGTTCTTTCGAGAAAGACGGCGTTCCACGTCCAGGAAAACAGTGGTGGTGGAATCCGATAACGACGGCCGTGGGTGGAGGTTGCGAATGATGGTTGGCGCTTCACAGGCCGAGTGTATTGACACTTGGGGGTGAACAAGCAGTAGAATCAAACGGCGCTCTCGAAGCATTACGCATCCGGACCGTGTTCGTGTAACGCCAGAAATGCAAGGAGGAGACAATCATGCCAGTCTACGAGAAGGGCGACGTCCACATCCGTTACGAGGAGGTCGGTCATGGATTTCCGCTGCTGGTCACTCCGGGCGGCGGCCTCAACTCCCGCGTAGACAATTGGCCGACTGCGGTCTTTAACGCAATGGACGTCTTCAAGAACGACTTCCGCTGCATCACTATGGATCAACGCAACGCCATTGGTGGCGAGAGTACGGGACCAATAGCCATCGACGACCCTTGGGGCGGCTTCGCCGACGACCAGCTCGGGCTGATGGATCACCTGGGCATCCACGAATTCGCTTACATGGGGTACTGTATCGGCGGCTGCTTCGCTGGAACACTTCTTGACCGAGCTCCCGAGCGTGTCGCCGCCGCGGTATTCTGCCAGACTGTGGGGCACTGGCCAGAAGACCCCGATGTCATGTACAGGTCTGGTCGGGATTTGTGGGCCCCCGAGTTGCTCGCCCAACGCCCCGACCTGAACCAAGACTCGATTGAGACATACCTGCACAACCTGTATCGGGCGAACCCCGACTTTCTCTACAGCGTGTCGCGCGACGTTATCCGCAACTGTCAGACGCCTATTCTCGTGCTACCGGACGACGTTCCGTCACACCCGCACCAGACATCGGTCGACGTTGCCTCGCTGGCGCCGAACGCCGAGATCACCGTCTTTCCATGGAAGTCTCCATCCGGCCTAAAGGAACGCACGATCAACCGTGTGCGCAGCTTCATCCAAATCCACGGTGCCGCGCCGTAACGTTAGGATGTCTTTAAGGATAGAACGACTTTGCTCGCCTATTCGCCGCACGGTGCCTCCGGCTAAACTGGATCAGGCGATATTATCGCAAACCCGTACGCCCCAGCCCCTCATATAGGGACCGGAGAAAAGCCTCGTCCTACACGCGCGTCTCTAATAATCACGCCAAGTTCATTTAGGGTTTCATGCATATTAAATTGAGAGCGAGTGATGTGTTTGCGTCTACGGACGGTGCGTCACATGATACTTTTATAATAGAATTTATTTTGGATTTTTAGACTTTACCCAAACGGGACATGGCAAAATACAATTATTGGCATTTTTAGATTTTAACAGCATTTAACAAGAAACACCTATCAACTGAGCTACTGCGGCGATATGTGGCGTCCGCGCACGCTATTCATGCCAACGCCCTTTTACGGTGTTCGTAACAGTGATGAATGAGCTGGGCAAATTGTCAACGTCGACACCATACGCTTGAAGTTTAGACAGTATCCGTTCGCCGGGCGCGGCTTCGCATAATTGCCAGTGATTGCGGTTTCGGTATTTCCCGTGATTTACCTTGGTGAAGATTAAGCATCTGCCAACACAGTATATCGTCGATTATACTGCAAAATGGTGCCATAAAGATCAGTCTGGAAAATAACTAAAAAAATCCCTTTTTTATGCAGGATGCTATTAATGACCGATGTTGAAAAATCCGAGACCGAAAAATTTTCTGGGCAAGTAAAAGATTTCGCCGCCCACTATCTTTTCCCGCACTTGAACGAAGCAAAAGAGAAAGGCGTCAGTCCGAACATTGCAGTCTTCGCCTTAATGGAATGTCTCCAGCTTATTATCTCTGGCAATATAAAAGATCGCGACGGGGCCATCGCCGAGTTTGAAGCGCTGACCACGGCCTATGTGAAGGACTGGAAGCAACGCGAGAATTAAGAAGGACTAACAACCGATTATCGCTTACGGTACAATATCAAAATTATCGAGACAACAAGGAGAGGGTCATGGATGAAGCGAGTTTCAGACAACAACTTGGCCAGGATGGCTTTGCCAAACCCGGCATGGTGACGTGGGAGCCCAACGCAGTGAACCCCGACCACACCCATGACTTCACCGCGCGGGGGTTGATCCTGTCGGGCGGGTTCGTGCTGGGCTGCTGCGGCGGCGAACAGACCTTTAATCAGGGCGACGTGTTCGAGCTAGCCGCCGACACGCCGCATGTGGAAACTACCGGACCCGACGGATGTCGATTTTTGGTCGGTCGAAAGTAGCCCCTTACTCCGTCTCGACCCCGGCTTACTCGATACCTATTTGCCAAGTTGACGGGCGGCCGCCGTAATCGGCTTCGGCGCGTTTACCCCGGAAGTAGCCATACGGCAAAGGCGTCATCGGAAATGGGTCGCCCACGCCAAGTTTCGCGGTGGCGGCAATCATGGGAAACGCCCTGCTGTCATCGAGGGCACAATACGCCGCTACGTTATTCCGGTAGTCGAAATCACCCACCGGCCACCCAGCCCGCACCGTGAAGGCAAATCTGTTTTCCAGACCGTCATGCATGTCGTTCACGAATTCCGCCCTCGATGACAGCAGGACGTTTTCCATCGTGATCTTGTGAAACGGCGTATCGCCCACCGCCATTCACCGCCCGCATAACATCGTCGATCATCGCTGGGGTCAGGTTTCTCGTCTAATTGTCCGCTCCTTTCAAATTCGCGGCATTCCAGGCGTAGTCTCGCCCTTTTACATATACAGGCGTAAAATCGTTGCAACCTCATCGGACGTTGTCGGAGTTCGGATGACGCGGAGGAAATCGCCGGTGGGATTCACCAGAAATAGGTTAGCCGCATGGTCGTGAGGGCTAAAGGGGGTGGGCGGTTCTTTTTCCGTCGAGGCGCCAAAGGCGCGGGCGGCGGCGGTGACTTGCGCCTTGGTCCCAGTAAGCGCAGCAAGGCTGGGATGAAATAACTTCCGATAACGCCCCAACAATTCCGGTGTGTCTATGTCGGGATCAATAGTGACGAAGATGGGTTGCATCTTCGTCGCCATCGCCTCACTCAATTGATCCAGCGCGCCGGACACCGCCGCCAGATCATACGGGCATACATCAGTGCACTCGGTATAACCAAAATATACCAACAACATCCGCCCTTTATAGGTTTTCTCCGTCACCACCTGTCCTGTGTGGTCGACCAGGCTAAAGGACGCGCGGCGCGGGGTCATGTACGGTTGCACCACCTTTTGCAGTGCCACTGATTGCGAATGATCGCCCAACATATCATGCGCCCAGAACCACAAAACCGTTCCTATAAGGAGCGCCGTCATCGCCACGCCAAATCCGAAGACAGTTTTTCTGATCATCTAGGGTCACTCAAGACAGCGATCGCTCACGCGCCGAGATATTCGTGGAAGAAGGCGATGGTGTCGCGCCAGGACCGTTCGGCGGCGGACTTGTCGAAGCTTTCCCGATCTTCACAGAAAAACCCATGCCCAACGCCGGGAAACACCGTCATGGTGAATTGCTTGGCGGCGCTGCTCATTGCTTCGGCGATGCGGCCATGTTCCAGCGATGTGATCGACCCGTCCTCTGACCCGTACCATAACTGAACCGGTGCCTGCATTTCACCAACCCGGTCCAGCAATGTCTTTCGACCCGCAAAATCTTCCACCGGGCCGATGCCGCCGCCATAGAAACCAGCCGCCGCTTTGAACCGGGACGCCAGCGCCGCGTTCGCCAGGAACGCATAACGACCGCCCATGCAGAACCCAGTCACCGCGACCTTGTCCCCATCGGCTTCAGGACGCGCGTCCAAAAAATCGAGGCATTTCCCAGTTTGCGACAGGACCGTATCGTCATCCATGCGCTTCAGATGGCCGATGGCGTTGTCCAGATCGCTATATTCGTAAATCGCACCGTCGTAGATGTCCGGCGTGATCGAGGCGAATCCCGCATCGGCAAACCGTTCGGTTAATTTTGTGAAATGATCATTAACGCCGAACGCTTCGATGTAAATTATGACAGATGGATGGGGCCCCGCGCCCTCTGGTGCCGCGTAATAACCGCGTAATCCACTGCCCAAATCAACCCATTCTCCACTTGCGCCCATAGCTTGATCCTCCCAATAAAATTTTATGCGCCGGAACGGCGCTCAGGCACAGTGTATCCGCCTCGCCGTTCCGGTCAAAGCATCACAGTCCAATTTTCCGAGTTAATTTTCAAGTAGGGGGAGAATGATGCAGGTATACGGTAGAGTTATCCATTAACTAATTAATATTATGAATGAAATAATTTTCCCGGCGCTTGCGTTTGTCTTAACGAATTTCGCGCCACATCGATGCCGAGAGTCCGCGCCATGGCCAATATTCCATTGAACCCAGCCTTCAACCTAACGCTCAACTCGTATCGCGCAGGGGCGAAAACCGCGCGTCCACAAAATAATAACGGGGACAACAGCAGCGGCAGCAGCAGCACGAGCACCATCCGGGAACGAGCGTGGGCGCAAACACCTGCGGTCGAATTTACCCTGTCGCCCGAAGCCCACCGCGCCGCGAAAAACACCGGCCCGCCCACCAGCGTTTCCCCACACCCCGATCCTGTTCTGCAATTGCGTCAGACCGAAACCCAGTTGCGCCAAGTGCCGGCCGAACTCGGTATGCCCATCTCCACAAACGTCAGGTTTCAGGTGTCGCACAGTGAATTTACAATCGAAACCAAGGACGTCCGGGTCACCTAATTGGAAGCTATATTGAAGGACAGCGCCGCGTTGGAACTTCGCAAAGGCTTGATTCACGCGCAACAGCAATCGCTGCCAAATGCGCAAGGAAGCCCGCAATTCATCCCGTCATTGGAGACCCACAATATAGCCCAACGCCTGGTGCTTGCGATTGGCTAATTCTATGTTGGTCAGGACTCTAAACAAAATGAAAGCCTCTGTCCCCTGGGCGCACAACTCCAGTCGAACAATGTCCTCCGTGGACTTCCCGTTCACTTTTGATCACTCAAAATTCGCCGGCGGACGATTGGCATCAATGTTTTACGCTAATAACCTCGCGTTCCTGCCGCAGACCTGACACCAGCCTTGACACTCGCACCCACTTTAATTGGAATACAATCCACAGTTATTTCAATAAGGTGGCGTATTATGGCGGTATCGGCGGCAGAAGAGCTCAGCGACCCTCTAATTTGGCCGAAAGAAGGCGTGGCGCGCGTGCCTTACCGCGTATTCTTCGATGAAGACATATACGCGCTGGAACACGAAAAAATTTTTCGTGGACCAATTTGGAATTTCCTGTGCCTGGAAATTGATATTCCCAATCACGGCGATTACAAAACCACCTTCATCGGTGAAATCCCGGTTATCGTCACCCGCGATGAAGACGGTGCCGTTTATGCGATGGTGAACCGCTGTGCGCATAAAGGTGCCCTGGTCTGTTTGAAGGAACATGGCAACGATAAGATGCTGACCTGCATCTACCATTCCTGGACCTACGATATGCAAGGCAAGTTACGAGGCGTGGCGTTTCGCAACGGATCACGCGGCAAGGGCGGCATGCCGGAAGATTTCAATCCTGAAGAACATCGGCTGGAGCCGATCCGGGTCGAAATTTTCTGCGGCATGGTGTTCGGCACCTTCAGTGAAAAGACGCCGCCGTTTGAAACTTATCTGGGTCCACGAATGTCGGGGTTCGTCAAGCGCTCAATGGGCCGACCGGTTAAACATCTGGGCATGCATAGCCAAATCATGCACCACAACTGGAAACTTTATGCAGAAAACCTGCGAGATTCCTATCATGCGACGCTGCTGCACACCTTCTACACGACCTTCAAGATCAATCGGTTGGATATGGATGGCGGCATTTTAATGTCCGATGACGGCATGCATCACATCAGCTACGCCAAACGCGACACTTTGAAGGAAGACGGCGAATACGCCGCTTCCGGCGTTCATTCCGCACAATACGATTCCCACTTGAACGCGCCAGAATTCATGGACATGTTTCCTGAAATCGACGATGGCATCACTCACGCCATCCAGACCATTTTTCCAACCTTGTGCGTTCAGTTGACCTTGAACTCTCTGGCGGTGCGGTTCTTCGTGCCCCGTGGCGTCGATAAGACGGAATTGTTCTGGTTCTACCTCGGCGGCGAAGATGACACCGAGGAAGAAACCCAGATGCGCACGATGCAAAGTAATTTGACCGGGTCGGCGGGTTTTGTTTCGCTTGAAGACGGCTGCATCAACGAATTTGTCCAGCGCGGCACAACCGGCAGCCTCGACAAGGAATCGTTTTTGGAGATGGGCGGCCGCGACGTCGCCAACAGTGAAGGATCGCGCGCCACCGAAACCGCCATTCGCGGGTTCTGGAAAGGCTATCGCGAATTGATGGGCGTATAGACATGAGCGCTGTCGAAAGTACTGAAAGCACAAAAGACGTCATGTCTGAAGTTGCCGACCCGTCCCTGCGTGCATTGATCGAAGATTTTCTCGTCGATTACGCCCACATGATTGACGATGGCCGCGTCGAGGAATGGCCGGATTATTTCACGCCGGACGGATTCTACCAGATCACCAACCGGGACAATTACCAAGCAGGACGCCCCATCGGCATTATGCAGTGCAAAACCCAAGGCATGATGAAGGACAGGGTCAAGGCGATATTTGAAGCCAATGTCTTTGAACCCCACGTCTATTGCCATCTGCTCGGTCGTTCGCGCCTGCGGGAGGAAAAACCGGGGCGATATCACGCCCGCACGAATTTCCAGGTGGTACGAACCATGCAAAACGGCGGTCAGGATATTATCGCCACTGGCAAATACATCGACATCATCGCGTGTGATGGAAACGCGCCAAAACTTCAAGACCGGCGCGTGGTGCTGGACTCTCGACGCATCGATATCCTCATTGTTTATCCGCTCTAAACCACCCCTTTCAAATTAGGAGACGCGCATGTCCAGCCCAGCGGTTCTATTGGACAACCTCACCTTTCCCGAAGGCCCACGATGGCGCGACGGCCGTTTGTGGTTTTCCGATTTCTACGCACACGAGGTCGTCGCAGTGGACATGGACGGAAAGCGGGAGTCCATCGTCACGGTCCCAAACCAACCTTCCGGATTAGGCTGGACACCTGACGGAACCTTGCTGATCGTATCCATGACCGACCGGACCTTAATGAAGCTGGAGAACGGTGCCTTAACGTCGGTCGCCGACATGTCTGAATTCGCAGCCTTTCACTGCAACGATATGGTCGTCGATGGCGATGGCCGCGCCTATGTCGGAAATTTTGGCTTCAACAGCCATGGCGGCGAAGAACAGCGCGACGCCAACCTCATCCGTGTTGACCCCGACGGATCGGTTCATTTGGCCGCCAGCGGGCTCGCCTTCCCCAACGGGTCGGTCGTCACACCCGACGGCAAGACATTGATTGTCGGTGAAACGCGCGCCCAACGGTTAAGTGCCTGGGACAAGGCCACCGACGGTACACTGTCCAATCGCCGCGTGTGGGCCGATTTAGGAGGGAACTTTCCTGATGGAATTTGCCTAGATTCCGAAGGCGCCATCTGGGTCGCCGATCCCCGTAACAAGGAAACTATCCGCGTGCGCGAAGGCGGCGAGGTAACGAACAGAATCTCCACCGGCGACCGGGGCTCCTTCGCCTGCATGTTGGGCGGAGACGATCGGCGCACTTTGTTCATCTGCACCTGTAAAGCGTCTGGCCCCGACGTCGCCGCCCAGCGATCCGGAAGGATTGAAACCATTAGCGTGGATGTGCCCGGCGCAGGGTGGCCGTAAACGCCGTTAGTCCGGCAGCCCGACCTCATACAAGGCGTCAATAAACGTCGCCAAGACTTCAAGGATCCCGAACATCGGGTAACCTTGAAATTTTTACATGGCACACTCCGCAAATGCGCCAAAAGGTCTTTAAGCGCCACTTGCACTTCTTCCTTTTGCTCCAGATATTAGACACTACCATTAGATGGGCGAACGTCAGGTATCGCGGGTTTGGGCGAAGACTCGAAGGCCCGCGCCAAATCAAACACCTCCTCGGCCGGTCCCGTCTAACACAAGACCGAACTTAAGATATAATGCACATAGGCGTCGTTGGGATTGTGCGCGATGGACCCTTCGACCTTCGATACGCCGACAACATAATGGCCGAGACAATGGCCACCAAAATCTCTGCGAGCCTCCGCTCCGTACTCTTTTTCCAAAATAGACAATTTGTGATTGATCGAATGCCACGGCACAACGGAGATAATAACCAGTAACGGAAATTCCATCATGGACTAACAATTCCACGGGTCTAATCTAAAACCTCATTTCTACAGTATCGGATCAAGATTGATGTCCCCCATTGAAATTGCGCTGCTTTCCGGCGCGGCGTTTTGCACTTCGGCTTTGACCGCGGTTGTCGGTGCCGGGGGTGGCACGGCGTTAATCGCGATCATGCTGCAGCTTATGGCGCCCGCCGCCGCAATTCCCGTGCATGGCGTCGTCCAGCTGGCCTCCAACACGACGCGGGTGTGGTTGTTCTGGAAACACATGGCGTGGCCGATCATCTTTCGCTTCATCGCGTTGATGCCGTTTGGTGTCTGGCTGGGAATCGAGCTGTTTCAAGGGTTACCGACCGAAGTCATCCAGATTCTGATCGGCTGTTTCGTGCTGATTTCGCTGGGCACAAAACAACTCGGCGCTCTCCGCAACAAAGACGTGCCCTTGTGGGCGTATGTGCCCATCGGGTTTGTCACGGGAATCCTCAACATGATTGTCGGCGTCATTGCGCCAGTGCTGGGCGTGTTGATGATCCGCGATGATCTGTCCAAGGAACAGGTCGTCGGGTCACTCGGGTTCTTTGGCTTTATCGGCAATTTGCTCAAGATCGCCGGGTTCACCTTGATCGGGTTCAGCTTTGCGGAATACGGCCTGACCATGTTGTGTATGGTTCCAGCGGCGGTCATCGGCACGAGAGTCGGGAAAGCTGTTTTGAGCAATATGGACGAACGTTATTTCCTGATCGCCTTCCGCATCGTTCTAGTAGCGCTGGCGTTAAAGTTGATCGCCTGGGACGGGTTGGCGCATTTCTGGGTGTAAAGCAGGTTTACGAGTCCGGCAGCCCT
>JAPKDL010000004.1 GCA_028822585.1 Alphaproteobacteria bacterium
TTCGCGAAGCCAAAGAGGAATCCGGTTGCGTCATGACGGATGTTGAAAAAATTCTCGATTTTTATCCCAGCCCTGGCGGATGTTCCGAATACGTCGCATTGTATTGGGGCCAGGTCTCTACAATCGACGTTGGTGGTTTTCATGGCGTCGCGGAAGAAGGCGAAGATATCCGCGTCTTTACCGAAACCACCGATGAGGCTCTGCGAAAAATTACGACGGGCGAGATCAACAGTTCTATAGGCATCATCGGTGTGCAGTGGTTGGCCTTGAACCGACAAAAGCTTCGGTGCCGGTTCACTTAACGGTCGGCCTTGACCAAATGGCACCGAGGTAGAGAATAGCGCCAAACGGCCATGAAGGCCTCTAATTCTAGAAAGCGAAATTAATGCAAATTCGAGACGGGTTCGTAGATGCGGTGGGAAACACACCGCTAATAAAATTACGTAAGGCATCGGAAATTACCGGTTGCACCATACTTGGCAAAGCCGAATTCCTAAACCCTGGAGGGTCTGTGAAAGATCGCGCAGCACTGCATATGATTTTAGATGCAGAAGAACGCGGCGATTTAAAACCCGGCGGAACCATCGTTGAAGGTACCGCGGGCAACACGGGCATTGGGTTGGCTTTGGCGGGCAATGCGCGTGGATACAAGACACTCATCGTCATTCCCGAAACCCAGTCCCAGGAAAAGAAGGACATGCTTCTCTTGTGCGGTGCGACGTTAAAGCAAGTACCAGCCCTGCCCTTCAAAGACCCGAACAACTATGTACACATTGCCGAACGACTGGGTGCCAAAATGGCTGCGAGTGAACCCAACGGCGCGTTCTACGCCAACCAGTGGGACAATCATTCCAACCGGAATGCACATATCCGCACCACCGGACCTGAAATTTGGACCGACACCAACGGCAAAATCGACGGCTTCACCTGCGCTATCGGCACCGGCGGTACGTTGGCGGGAATAGCAACGTATCTGAAGGGGAAAAACAAAGGTATTGTAACTGCCGTATCTGATCCACCGGGCGCTTCTATGTACGAATATTTCAAATACGGCAAATTAAAGTCCGATGGCAGTTCGATTACCGAAGGAATTGGTCAGGGTCGAATTACTGGCAACCTGGAAAATGCTGCCATTGACGATGCCTACCGAATTGAAGACGAAGAATCGGTGCAAATTTGTTTTGACTTGCTGAAGGATGAAGGCCTCTGCTTGGGTGCCTCCAGCGGTGTAAATGTAGCCGGCGCTATCCGCATGGCCAGGGACCTTGGCCCCGGAAAAACTATAGTCACCATTCTCTGTGATTCGGGCACGCGTTACACAACAAAACTTTACAACCCTAATTTCCTGCGGGAAAAAAATCTGCCAACGCCAAGCTGGATGGACTAGGTGCTAAATTCATTTTCATGGCGTTCCGTTTTTCAGAGAGGATAAAAAATGTTAGCGACACAGCAACTCGGCAAGAGCGGGCTAAGCGTCTCCCAACTGTGCCTGGGCACGATGAATTTCGGCAAGCCGGGGCGCGGTCATCAGGGAGACTGGACCCTGACCATTGATGAAGCCCGCCCGATCTTCAAGGCCGCCCTCGAGCACGGCCTATTCTATTTCGATTGCGCCGATGTCTATGGCCTGGGCGCATGTGAAGAAGTCGTTGGCGAGCTATTGCGAGAATTGGCGCCCCGCGACGAATACGTGCTGTCGACCAAAATTTCCGGTAAGATGGGGGATAATCCCAATCAAGTCGGTCTGTCGCGGAAGCATGTTATGGAGGGCGTCGATGCCTGCCTGCAACGTTTGGGCCTGGATTATATTGATCAATTGATCATTCACCGCCATCCCCATGGTCGTCCCGGCTTTGCCGCGCCCTCGATTGAAGAATCGATGGAAGCGCTGCATGACGTAGTGAAAGCCGGAAAGGTGCTATATCTGGGTGGGTCATCGATGTTTGCCTGGCAATTCACCCAGATGCAAATGACCGCCGAGCAAAACGGTTGGACCAAATTTATCTCCATGCAAAATCACTATAACCTTATCTACCGAGAAGAAGAACGTGAGATGAACCCGTATTGCGCTTCAACCGGTGTGGCGTTGACGCCTTGGTCGCCGCTAGCCCGGGGCATCCTAACAGGATCCTACAAAGGTGGTTTCGACGGCGGTAGTACGGCGCGCTCGCAAGGGCAGGACCGAAAACGTACGGAAGGTCTTTATCGCGGTGAAATGGATTTCGTGATCGCCGACCGGGTCGTAGAAGTGGCCGAAAAGCTCGGTCACGCGCCCGCACAAATCGCGGTCGCCTGGCTGTTGAGCAAGCCAGAAGTAACGGCGCCAGTGGTCGGCGTGTCCAAGATCAGTCAGCTTGATCAATTGGTGGCGGCGACAGAGATCAAACTGGAAGCAGAAGACATCGCGTATCTGGAAGAACCCTACCGTCCGGTGGATAATTTACTCAGCATCGGGACGTCTTAAAAAAGCGCTCGATTTAGACCGACGACCCGAACACAAAAACCAAAGGAAACTTACAATGAGTATAGTACGACACGACCAGAACGACATCATGAGCAAGGTGGTGGAACATAACGGCGTTGTTCATGTCGCGGGAAACACCGCGGATGACAATTCGGTGGGCATGAAGGAACAGACCGCACAAGTGCTAGTGAAAATCGATGGATTTCTGGCGAAAGCGGGCACCGATAAATCAAAATTACTAACCGCCTTGATCTTCATTTCTGATATGTCCAAAAAATCCGAAATGAACGAAGCCTGGAGCGACTGGATTGTCGCCGGCAACCACCCGACGCGCGCTTGCGTGGTCGCTGAGCTTGGCAGCCCCCAAACCATGGTGGAGATTATTGTCTCTGCAGCCAAGTAACTATGAAGAGCGGAGATCTTGGCGCTTATAATATCGAAGACCTTCGCCAAATGGCAAGAAAGCGCCTGCCGAGAGGTATCTTCGAATATATAGACCGGGGCGCGGAAGACGAAATTGCGCTTCGGAATAATCGTGAGGTTTACCGCTCACTGAAGATAAAGAACCGTGTCTTGATAGACGTTTCCAAACGCTCCACTGCCACTGAAATATTCGGCCACAAGATTACTATGCCCTACGGAATATCTCCCACCGCGTCAGCGGGATTGGTCTGCGAGGGCGGCGAAGTTGGTTTGGCCAAGGCGGCGGCGCGAATGGGCGTAATTTGTACCGCCGCTACTAGCTCTCTCACGCCGATGGAGGAAATTTACAACGCGGGTGAAGGCAATATTTGGTTCCAACTTTACATGTGGACCGACAAAGATCTGACAAAAGCATTTGTGGAACGCATCAAGGCCGCGGGTTTTAAAACCATGCTAATCACGGTTGACGGATCCGTGGGTGCCAATCGAGAGCACAACTATCGCAATGGCTTTTCCATGCCATTGAAATACTCGCCACGACTGATCGCCCAGGTCCTGGCCAACCCGGGTTGGTGCGCGCGCGTATTGGCCCCGCAATTCCTGAAACGTGGTGCCTTTCGTAAAGTAAACTATCCAACCGAACTGGCGAACAAGCTAACACAAGCCGAAATTGAGCACGAATATACTAAACCTGACAGCCAAAATTGGGACGACATCAAACGCATCCGCGACATCTGGCCAGGCAATCTTGTGGTCAAAGGACTTCAGAGTTCTGAAGACACGGTCATTGCAGCCGATAATGGCTTGCAGGGCGTGGTACTCTCCAATCATGGCGGTCGTTATCTGGATACGGCGCCAGCACCCCTGCAACTTATCCCTGAAGTTCGCGCTGCCGTGGGTGATCGTCTTAAAATTATTATTGACAGCGGTGCCCGACGCGGCTCCGACATTGTAAAAGCGATGGCTCTAGGTGCGGATATGGTTATGTCAGGACGACCCACCCTCTTCGGATCTGCCGTCGCTGGTGAAGCCGGATCCTATCGCGCGTTGGAAATTTTTCAAACTGAAATGGACCGGGTAATGGCGCAAACTGGTCTCAACAGCGTTGATGAAATCACCTCCCAAATATTGTGGAATCCACCGACTTGGGCCCATGGGGAAAGTGAATTTAAGGGAGAACAGTTTACAGATTGATGCCGTTTAAATCGTACAATTTATCTTTCAGCAAACAAATTACCCCTGCTATTACAATTATACTGGTTCCAAAGGCGCGTTTAGGATCTCGCCCGGGACGATGATGCCGCCACGATCGCCAATGTCCACCTTACCGTAGCGCTGCGTGTAAACTTGCGGAAGCGGCCGAGCCTTTGGAGCTGCAAGCCAGAGGCGCAACAGATGTCGCTTGCGGTCGACTTCGGGCCAATCCACATAGGAGGTCCTATCATGTAACATGGTATGATTGTGGACCCACTGTATGTCGCCGGGCTGGAATTCCATTTGCATGTTTATATTCGAGTCTTCCGCCAGGAAATCAAACAAATCTAACGCTTCAATTTGAATCGGGCTTAAGGCTGGCAATGCGGAAAACCGGCGTGCGGATTCGATATAACGTCGCGCATAGATCGCTGATAAGTAGCCTTCGTGCCAATTGTAAACGGGAATTTCATGCCACGGTTTTTCGCCTTCTGGAATTTCTCCTCGTCGGTCGGTGCCCATGGACTCGAACAAATAAGGCAGCAAGTCAGGGCGCCGTTCATGCATTTCTTTATAAATAGTCATTGAACTTACAAGGGCTGACAATCCGCCTGATTGAGCAGTTTTCAGACAAAGCAAAGCGACTATATCACAAGAATCTGTATGATACGTTTGGCGTTCCCGGGTTTGATAAATTCGTGCAGTGGGGTCGTTTTCTGCGTCACGGCCCAAATCTCTCACATGCCCCAACACATGGCCTTTGCCGTTTTGTGAACGCGCATTGCCAAGGTGACACCCAATGCCGAAATAGGCGGTTGCCGACTCGCGTATCGACCAGCGCTCGACCGGTAATCCACGTAACAAGGTGAAACCCCGCCCATTGAGAATATCGGCGCTCATACGGTTCAACTTGGAACTCAGATTTGGCAGAGGAAAGTCCGCCTGTGTCATTTTCGCGATATCTGTTTTCGCTTCCGCCAAGGGCCTCATGGCGTCTTCAATCTCCACCACTTCATCGGGCGTAAGCTCATACAGCCATTCATCCCGCGACGTCATTTCCTTGCCATACCACACTGACGCGTCATCTCGTGGAACCGGCAGGTCTGTAACATTTGGAATCTTGGCGACACTTTCGATCATCAAGCTAACTCCTCGTATGGATTAATGGGGCGAGATTACACCGTTGTTCGGGCCTCATATGCCAATTTCAGCTAATTTCACCTAAACGCGTAAATTGGACTGCTCCAAGCCTGAAAGCCGTCTTCGGTCGTGACGCACACCCAGATTGGATTATCACCACTGGCCTTCAACGGAATTTCCAAAGTCGTTGATAAGGATAGTTTTGAGATCTCTTCCGGCAAACGGAACGCACGAATTTGCCGTTCCAATCCACCCGCTTCCAAAATATGGTCCTCAACCGCAATATCCGCCAAGGGTACGCGTAACGTCCCATGGTTTGTCGCTATGTCTAAGTCTCCGGGTGCCCGGGGAGTGATCCAGGCGTCAAAGCCGCCAAAATTACCGGTAGTGATGGCGTCGAAGATAACCGTGTCAGCCCCCTGCACTTCTAGCTGGCGTTCGTGGTTCCAAGCGTTGATTTTTGACATCCTATGGACGACCGCATTCCCAAATTTAGCGCGACCGACCCAACTAGTTTCACGTCCGCGTCCGCGATATTCGGCGCCACTCCAGATAACGCGGATCCGTTCACCCAAATCTTGAGCCTCATAACCGCGCACAGTTTTTAATACTTCTGAACCGTTACGAATTTCAACACGTTCGATGGGTGCCTGCGCCGCAATTTCAACGTTCAGTGTCAGGGTCTTCCCGTCAGTTTGGACGATGTCACCCATCATAACCTCGTTTACTGCCTGTGACGATGCGTCGTCAAAGGCGTTAGGGTCGCGGTCAAACAATTGCCCACCCGACGGCAACGTTGCACGCACATCCAAATGCAACCGCGTGCCGGTAGTGCCATAATGGTGACGCTTGCGTAGGCAGTCAAAAATACCATCTCGTGTAAGTTCTTTTGCGTAGAAGCACGTTAGTCCGCCATAGGCGCCAAACATTGAAACGCCAGGGTAACTGGCACCTGGGCGGCCCTTGTGTCCGTCGCTGTTACACACCACGCCGCTCCGATGACCAAGCGGAAAGCCATCAGTCAACAGCCACTCGAATGTTCCCCAGGCGGAGTGGATCTCCATCGCGCTTTCAAGTTTTAGATCATGGGCGTATTTAATATCCGCATAACGCCCGCCTACATGAGCGAAGATGACGCAATCCTCATCTTTCAACGCGTCGAACAGTAGATTGGCGTTAGGCGCGTCGGTGTCCAAGTCATGGCGTTCCGGCAGCAAAGCGTGAGACGAACGATGAATTTGCCGTCCCTCGGTGCGGAAAAACACATTACGGTCACCGCCGACAGCAGTGTTACCCGACCACTCATAGCCTGGAAAAGTCACGAACCGGCCATCCTGCTGATGATACGCCGTCAATTCATTAAGGAACGACCAGAACGCGTTATTAACCTGAAAATCGTTTGCCTGATGACTAGTGAGATCGAGGAACGCTTTGTTCCGGGCAAAATCGAAATACGACTTCGACGTGCCAATACCTATCGACTCACCGCTTTGCCCGTGTAAGTCCCCCCAATACCCGCTGTATTCGCCATCACGAATCATCATTGGGTGAGATGTGGCAACAACTACGCCACTGCCTTCGTCGCGAACCGTAATACGAAGTTCGCCTGTTTGGTTGACGGTCAAGCCTTCGAACGTAACCGCGCGTTCACCCAGTGGATACTCATAGCGATCCGGCAGATTTTTAACAGGAATTGTGGTTTCAAATATGAACTTTCCTGACGCGTGTTGGGTGGGATTGCCCCATGAATCTTCCGCCTTTAAACCGAACTGGAACGTTTCACCGGGCCGCCGCAGGCTGGAAAGAACTGCGCGCCACACATCCGGTTCGCCGGGTACAATTGAAATGCTAGGCGTATTAGGAATCGGCGTAAACTGACCAACCGCACACACATCTGCCAACACCTTGAATTCGAACCCGGCTTCAACAAACGTCTGCATTCGCATGCCGGGCGAACCGCCGCTGGTGTCGCCAAACACTATGGTAATGGTGTCGCCCTCACTGAGATACCCGCCAGAAACGCTGATACTAAGCGCCTTCCAGCGTGGTCGAGCGCTGACGCCGCGACGACTGTAGCTCACCGTCAAAGTGGCTCCATTACTGGCAACTGCGGTGACATAATTTTCTGCTTTGGGATTGGCGGTTTGTAGCGCACCCGAGTCACCCATGGCGCGAAACACGACCCGGATAGAGCCGGTGTCATCCAAACCAAATCGTCCTACCGTATAGGTTAGTGTGAAAGTCTGCAGACTGCGCACTTCAAACGCGCCCCTGGGGTTCATATCCACATGTCCATACAAAACCGGATCTGCCCCTGGCTGCACTGCAGGCCACCCCTCGCCCACCAATCGAGAATCGACAAGCGTTTCCGGAGCGTTTTCGATGGTGTTCGACGTCGGAGTTGTATCGGGCATAACGGTATTCCTTGAGGTGTGATCTCGTCTTTAGGTTTTGCCATACTGGCCTAGCCAGAGACAACCGAAATCATGCTTTCAGTCCTGGCGTTTGGTGAAATGTCACCCATCGATAAATCCTTATACAAATTTTACACGAGCGAAATACCCGCCGACCAGGGTATCCATAATATAGCCAAAGCGATCAGCGCCCCTGTGGAAAAAACTCCAGCGATTGCGTAAAACTTAAATTGCTAAATTAGGCGGCCGGATATTACTGATTTAACCTCCAAATTATTTATGTGACGGCGCGACCGGTAGCGAAGCCGTCGCCCTATTCCTTCCCAACTTTTGAAAAAAAACGGCAGACCCCGCTTGCGCCGACATTTTGTCGGGGTTGTGGGACGGCACAGCGTCAAATGGTGCACCAACGAATTGGCCTCCATTCAAGCGCACGCACTTGTGGATCAAGGGGTACAACACCAACGCGCCCGCTGAACAAACTTCCGCGACATGAACGCGGAATGCGAAGCCTACTTGTATGAGGGAATTGCGAACCAGGATTTAGGTCCCGACAAAAGATCGCTTGATACGATCGCATTCCAAACAATGATGGAGGAGGATTTTACTCCGAATTCAAAAGATTTATGCAAAAACACCAACCCGGCAACATGGTGTTATGGGACATTTTCAATCCTAACATGATAAAATTCTGGGTATTCTCAGATCCCATCTCGACGACCCAAGTCTCAAGGGTGTCACAAACAAAGTGATTGTCGGGATAAGACCTCTCATTCGAGAGCGCCGCAAAGTAGCGGTTAAAGACGCAACGCGAAGGGAATTATATTAATACGCTTCTCAACGTAGAGGCGCCGCCGTTAGGGTCTCGCAAGATGCGTTCGAAGCACTCCGGTATTTTATATTAGCCACCATACGTGGATACACCCCCCCCTCCCGCAATTCAGGCGCGGTTGGATTTATACAAATGGAACCGGCGTTCAGAAAAATTAGGTTAAAGCTTATATGTGGTATTCACTGGCAGCGGCATAAGGGCGCAATAGCCTTGCCGCTATTTCAAAAATAAATGAAGCCCGCCGAAATCCCCAAAGGCAATTTTGAGGGTCGAAAAACGCCGAAAAAATGATCAGCCCATCAACAATTTTGTCTGTCCTTGAATTAAATTTTAGCCTTGAACCGAGCACCATTTGTTACAACTCCTTTTAGTTGACTTCGGATCCTCGGAACTGTCTAATTACGTGTGGAATGGGGGTGGTTTAACGCCCCCTACATATTAACGGGAGGTCATCATGAAACGTTTTCTAGTTGGCGCAATAGCGGTGGCGGCAATATCCGTTGCAGGTGCGGCGCATTCAGCAACAGTTATCAAAATTCAAACCGCAAACGCAGCGGGCAGCTTTTCACTGAGTTACCTTAACGAGCACTGGGTGCCGAAACTTGAAGCCATGACCTATGGCAACATCAAAATCGACATTCGCCCCAGCAAGTCAATTGTTCCTCACCGGGAAACGCCGCAAGCTGTGGCCGCCGGCATTCTGCAAGGCGATTTGAACGCGGTTGCGTATTTCGCGGGTCGCGACCCTGTCTTCGGCATCATGGGTGACTTGATAGCCGGTTACGATACGCCAGCGCAGAAACAAATGTTCTTCCGCTTTGGCGGCGGTGTTGAAATTCTGCAAAAAGCCTGGGAAAAACATTATCCTGGCAAGATGCATGTTGTTGGCGCGGGCCCCTTCGCGAAGGAAGCATTTGTTGCCTCGACGCCAATTCGGACTGTCGCTGACTTCAAAGGCGTGAAATTGCGCTCCCCCGAGGGCATGGCCGCTGAAGTGTTCCGCCGTATTGGCGCTGCGCCCACGTCTATTCCATTCCCCGAATTGTATACCGCGCTTGAAAAAGGTGTAGTGGATGCGGCTGATGCCAGTTCCTATACAAACAACACGGCGCTCGGCTTCAACAAGATTGCCAAATACCCGATTTATCCGGGCATTCACTCCATGGCGGTCCTTCAATTCGTCATCAACCAAGCCGTCTGGGACAAAATCGGCCCGAACGGTCAAGCCGCGTTGGAGACCTGGTACTACGCCGCGTGGACGGACATGACCCGCGCCACCGACATTCAGGACCGTAAACTTGTCGCCGCCGACCGGGCTGGCACCGGCACGCCGGGCATCACGATCATAGACTGGTCGCAGGAAGAGCGCGACAAATTGCGCACAATCGCGCAAGGCGCTTGGGCGGACATAGGCAAGCAAGGAAAACTTGCTCAAGAAGCTGTTGATGCACACATCAAGTTCATGAAAATGATGGGGCTGCTTGAATAGACAGGCGCGCAATATTAATAACGAACAAGATCTAGCCGTGGTGGGTTATCCCCCGCCACGGCGCTTCTTTTTCGGGGCAGGCGTATTTTGTCTGCACCGTATTTTTCTTCCGGAGCTCACGCCATGAACGCACTGCTTCACGCTGTCGACAGGGTCAACCAGTTTGTTGGCCTGTCTGTCTGCCACCTTTACATGATTTGCGCGACCGTCACGGTTTACGAAGTCGCAATGCGTTACTTTTTCAACTCGCCCACGCAATGGGCGTTTGAAGTGGTGATGGTTGTGTGCGCTTCCGCCTGGGCTCTATCCGGCTCTTACATAACAATGCGCCGCTCGCACATCGCAATCACCGTAGTGTACGAACATGTGCAAGGGCGCGCAAAATTTTGGCTTGATTTTATCATTCTGCTCGTCAGCATCGCGGCCATGTTCACTTTCGTTTATGCGCTCTATGACCCCATGGTTCATGCGGTCAGTAGCCTGGAACGCAGTGGGACATCCTTTAATTCACCTGAACCCTTGATCCTCAAGACGCTCCTCTTCGTTGGCGCGCTTCTGTATGGCATACAACTCATCGTCAATCTGCTCAAACATGTGACCGGACACGGCGTGGACAAATCGTCCGAGCTTCCAGGGGGCTGAATAAATGTACGATATTCAAACGACGACCTTCCTCATTGTTGGGTCGATGATATTCTTAATGATGGTCGGCATTCCGCTGGGCATTGTGACGCTAACGGTGTCGATAGCCACTGCAATTGCGTATTTTGGCCTCCCCGGACTATTCCTGGTCTCCAGTAACGCCCAAGGCTTGCTGGAAGCCTATCCGTTGGTAGCGGTGCCGCTGTTCGTTCTGATGGCTAACATTTTGGAAAAATCCGGCGTCGCGGAAGATTTATTCGACGCCATGTCCATTATCGCCGGGCGATTGCGCGGCGGCGTTGCCGTGCAAACAACCCTCGTGGCTGTTTTAATGGCCGCGATGACCGGCATCATGGGCGGCGAAATTGTCATGCTAGGCCTTATCGCGCTGCCACAAATGCTGCGTCTTGGTTATGATAAAAAGCTGGCCATGGGTACAATCTGCGCCGGTGGCTCGCTGGCGACCCTGATTCCCCCGTCGGTGATCATGATCATCTACGGCCTGACGGCGAACGTGTCGATTTCGGATCTGTTCCTCGGCGGCTTCCTGCCTGGGTTCTTATTGGCCAGTCTCTACATCAGTTACATCATGATTCGATGCCAAATTCAGCCACATCTAGCGCCGATCCCTGAGGAAGGCTTCAACAAAATGAGCAGCGCGGAACGCGCCGCCAAATTAAAGGGCCTCATCCTTCCCATGCTGCTGGTTTTATGGGTGCTCGGCAGTATTTATGGCGGCATAGCCACCGTCACTGAAGCCGCTGCCGTAGGCGTGTTTGGTGCGATCCTCGCCTCTACCGTTCGTGGCAAAATGACCTGGGACATGTTGCAGGATGCCCTGCGCCGAACCATGGTCACCGTTGGTACGATCATCTGGCTGGTGCTGGGCGCGGTCAGTTTCGTTGGTATCTACAACGTCATTGGTGGGAATGAGTTCGTACAAGGCCTGTTGGAAGGTCTCGACTTACCGCCGCTCGGCGTCATCTTCGTGATCATGGGCATCCTGGTGGTGCTGGGCACGTTCATGGAATGGATTGCCATCGCCTACATAACTGTGCCTATCTTCGCCCCAGTGGTCGTCAAATTGGGATTTGATCCGATCTGGTTCGGCATCCTGTTTGTGATGAACATCCAGATATATTTCCTGTCCCCACCCTTTGGTCCCGCCTGTTTCTGGCTTAAAAGCGTGGCGCCACCGGAAATCACGTTGCAGGATATTTTCCTGGCGGTGCTGCCATTTATTGGATTGCAGTTGATCGGGCTGACCTTGGTGATCATCTTCCCCGAAATTGTCATGTTCCTTCCGAACCTGATGAGCGGCTAAGGCCCAAGGAATCATAACAAAAAACACCCCCAAATCCTTCGATGCGGGGGTGTTTTAATGTTAGGGTCTCGAAACCAATTTAGTTCAGTTGCGTCGCCGGTAGAGACCATTGGAACATGATAAATACAATCACCGCGGCCAGGCCGTAACCGCCGAGCGTCGTCCAGATATTCATATTATCCGGCATTGGGTCGTTGGGATCTTCTGCTTGCATCGTTTCTACTCCAATATCTGTACAGATTATCGGCCCGTTGACGACCTAAATCAACACTAATCAAGCGCTGGCGGCGTCAATCTTTGCGATGTCCTCCGCCTCAAGCGAAATGTCCACCGACTTTACCAGTTCCTCCAGTTGTTCCAGATTGGTTGCGCTAGCAATGGGCGCACAGACACTGGGCCGCGCGATAAGCCACGCCATCGCCACCTGTCCAGGCTTAGCATTATGTTTTTCCGCCACCTCGTCCAGCGCCGAAATGATAGCGAAGCCTTTATCGTTGAGATATTTTTCAACCCGAGGCCCGCGAATTCGCCCTTCCATATCCGCTTTGGATCGGTATTTCCCTGTTAAAAACCCACTCGCCAACGAATAGAATCCAATGACGCCTATATTCTCAGCAAGACACAAATCCTCTAGCGCCCCTTCAAAGGTGTCCCGTTCCACAAGACTATAAATCGGCTGCAGGCTTTGATAGCGCGGGAATCCCTTTTCACTTAAATCGAGCGCTTCCTTAAGCCGGTCGGCGGTAAAATTGGACGCACCAATCTCCCGCACCTTGCCCTGCTCGATCAACTTCGCATAGGCCTCCAACGTAGCTTCTACCGGCGTGTCCGGATCATCCTTGTGAGATTGATACAAGTCGATGTAATCGGTCTTCAGCCGCCGCAACGACGCCTCCACCGCCTCGACCATGTACTTCGGCGATAGCCCTACTTTGCCAGGCCCCATTTCCATACCAAATTTTGTCGCGATAATGACCTTGTCACGCCCTCTGCGTTGCGACAGCCAGTTGCCGATAATGATTTCCGATTCACCGCCTTCATTGTCATTATGCCAACGCGAATACACGTCTGCTGTGTCGATGAAGTCGAACCCGGAATCAACGAACGCGTCCAAAATCTTGAAAGACTCCGCCTCATTCGCCGTCCAACCAAACACATTGCCGCCAAACGTAATCGGCGCAACGGTCAGTGAAGAGGATCCCAATTGCCGTTTTTCCATAATCAATAATCTCCTAAGAATGCATGAGTTTCTGGACGCGCAGCCTAAAGGTCGAAACCAGCGCCCGCAATCAGGTTAATCTGGTAACGGCAGCAATTCTTAATTAAATTGAAACAAGTGCATTCTGTTCTATAGGAAAGAGCGCACTACCTTGGTCCTGTCGTCCAATGCCCGGTGACCGGGTCTTGTCATATAAAAGCCCATCGACGCCTTCCGCCATAAAGCGCGCCTGCCTAACGTCAGGTCGTGGTCTTCGACTTACCTGTCGTCGCCATAATAGCGCTGGTCCCAACGCCGCTTGCCGTCAGTAAAATGATACGGGCGCTCCTGACATGATTCTGTGCGTCTTTCGGACCCCTAATAATCGCTTTAAGCCGCTCATGACCCGAGGACAAAACTATAAAAGGTATTCCTGTGCGCATCCTCCAGATCCACACATAATAATCTTATAAGGAATCCTTGATTGGACTCTGTGATTCCAGCCTATCCACTAGTATCGCTGACGAACGCCTAGACAAACGTACGACTCTCACATTAGGACATGCGGCGGACGTTACAAAGCGTGTCCAAGCAAACTTCGCTTTTGAGGGAACCAAAGCCATTTCTAATCTCGACACGCCAGGGTTTTGACAAAAACATAGCGACGCTAACGTTTAGCGTGACATGCTAAGTGGTGAGAGTCACCGTTTGAAGGTTTGTTGAACTTAATCTACGGTGTCTATTATTATGGAATCATCCTTATTCCCTCACGGTCATGACGATAAAAAATGGATGTTGCGCCATTTTCAACAGGCCCACAGATATCACATCAGCCATGTTTAACAGGAGAGATCCATGAAACTTGTGCGCGCCTATTCGGGATCCGATGGCGAATCCCATCTGGAAGTTCAAAGCGAATCCCAATTCGATTTCGTTGAACGCGACAACACCCGCACTACCGTCGAAGACGCGACCGGCGTCGTGTTCGCCCTACGCCCGGACGGTTATTTCTCCGACTTCCACAACGCACCGCGCCGTCAATACGTGCTGTATCTGCAATGCAGCGTCGAAATTGGCCTGGGTGACGGGAGCTCCCTGATCATGGAGCCCGGCGACGTGTTGCTGGCTGAAGACACCACTGGTCGCGGCCATTCCTCCCGCGTCGTCAAAGGCGGAATCTGCGCCTTTGTACGCTTGGAGAAGTAGTTACACCCGGCCCGTTAGTTCCAAACCCTTGTCGAGGCCAGGCGTAGTGCGAACCGGGCCGGACAAGAGAAACGTGTAACCTTCCTCCAGAATGCGTTCGACATTGTCGGCGTCTACATGTGGGTGGCCGACGGCGACGTCGTTTTCTTTGCATGTATTGACAATCTGGGCCATCGCGTCGCGCACCACCGGGTGGTCGTATTGCCTTGGATAACCTAGCTCCTGGCTTAAATCACCCTCGCCGATGAGGATCGCGCCGATGCCCGGCACGTTCTTCAAAATGTCGTCGAGATTATTGATGCCTTTGGTGTCTTCGATCATCAGTATAGCGAATATCTCGCCGTCCGGATTGAGCGGCCAGACATCAGCCTTTTTGTAGTATTCCTGCTGCCCCAACCCCCAATAGCGCATGGCTGTGCCGGGACCGTCACCGCGAATGCCTGCGGGTTCATAGAGCGGCGCGTCCGTCAGGCGCGGATACCGGCAAGCGCCCACCGCGTTATAGGCTTCCTCCATCGTGGCGACATGGGGCCAGATGATCCCGTAGACGCCCATGTCGAGCGCTTGCTTGGCTTGCCATTGAGCGATCTCACCGCCATTCGGCGGCACGCGGACCAGGGGCGCAACCGATGGCGCAACCGATCCAAGAGCGGCAATCTGTCCTCGATTGAGCATATATTGCAAGCAGTCACGCAGGGTTTCCGCGTTCCAAGGGTTGTGTTCCATTTCAAACACCACGGCGTCGTATTTGGACGTGGCGAAGGACTGCGCCGACGCCGTGTCAGGAGCTGAAAAGGACGCAAAGGCCGGCTTGCCAGCGTCTAGCGCCCTAATGATCCCGTTCAATCGTGTAGAAGTCGCCATCAAATATCCCCTTAAATTTTTCCGCATATAATACTGCCTTGTCATTATCTTGAATTCACAGGACGATGAAAGGGTGAACCATTCCAGAAAAGGAAGCGCACTATGAGTGACCTTCGAACCACCCCCATATCTGATGGGAGCGTCTGGACCGGCACCGGATTGAAGACCGACCGCGCGTGGGAATTCGAAATCGGCCGTGCACAGGTTGCGGATTTAGAAAGTGCGCTTGCCGCCGTCAAGGCGCGTGGCTTGACCCTACTGGACATTACCCGCGATGACTTTCCGCTGCCCGCCATGGCATCTCTGCTGGGCTCAGTTGGCGAAGGACTCCGCGACGGACACGGGTTTGCGCTGCTGCACGGGTTTCCCGTCGAAAACCATGAGGTCGAGGATTTAGAGCTGATGTATTGGGGCCTCTGCAGCCATATTGGAATCGGGATCACCCAGAACAGCGGGGCCGGGTTCATCCATTACGTCACAGATGGCAAGCTGCGCCCCCAGCAGGGCAAACGCGGCGTCGGATTCCCAAAGGAATCGCGTTTGCATGTGGATTTGATGGACATCGTGACGTTGCTCTGCGTCCGGCAGGCCAATGATGATCCGCCCAGTTGGGTCGCCAGCTCCACCACGATCTACAACGAGATTCTGCGACGTCAACCGGACGCATTGCCCCGTCTCTATGAAGGGTTCGAATGGGATCGTATGGACGAACACGGCGACGATGAAACCGCAACATCGGGGTATAAAGTGCCATTTTTCAGCAACGCCAACGGCGTCATTTCATGCCGCTATAATCGAAGCTGGATCAACAAGGCGAATATTCGCCGGAATTCTCCCATGTCGGAGTCTGATTCAGCTCTGCTCGACCTGATCGACGACATAGCAGTCGAAACCCGGCTAGAATTTCCCTTCCATGCGGGCGACATCCAATTCGCTAACAATTATACAACATTGCATGGCCGCGCCGCACATGAAAGCCAACCGGATGAAGCAGAAAAGCGGGTATTACAGCGCATCTGGCTAAACGTACCAGCGTTTCGCGATTACGCCGACGAGTCCATTATCCGCTACGGAATTGGCACACACGGCAAGATCGGCTGGACGGCGGATGATCTCCGCAACGGACGCCACAACACCCCCCGCGCCCGGCGCGATGACGGCGCCGTGGCCTTAGGCTAAGGGACTCTATTCCGGACGATATACCTTGATAGGCCGGTAGGTCTTGTAAACGGGGTTCTGGTCGGACCACTTCACCCCGTTCGCCGCCGCGCCATCCACGGTAATGGCCTGTCCACTGACGAAGGAGGATCGATCGCTGGCCAGGAACATCGCCATTTCTGCAATGTCTTTGGGAATGCCGGGACGGGGAATGGGTTGCCGGTTGGTATAGGCGTCAAGCCGTTCATCTATCAATGAATCAGGGCGCCCGACAGTATTCGCCGACAGGGGCGTCGCGATAAACCCAGGGCAGATCGCGTTAACGCGAATATTGTACTCGCCCAACTCCATCGCAACAACTTCACTAAGATGAATGACACCGGCCTTGGCCGTTGCGTAAATATGCGGTCCACGCCCGGCAATAAGACCAGCGATGCTACCGGTGTTGATGATGCTGCCCGATTGCTGCGGCTTCATGACTCGAGCGGCATGCTTCACGCCCAGGAACACGCCGCGCACCAGCACCTCCATGGTCATGTCGAATTCTTCAACGGGTATTTCATCAATAGGTCCCAGGACGCCACCGAAGCCCGCATTGTTGAACATGCAGTCCAGTTGGCCCCATTCGTCCACTGCCCGGTCGACGGCCCCCTTTACCTGCGCTTCCTGCCGGACTTCGACTTCCTGAAACACTGCATTTCCACCGAGAGATTCCGCCAACGCTTCCCCACGGTCGCGTTGCATATCGGCGATCACGACCCGGCAGCCCTCTTCCACAAAAAGTTTAACCGTCGCCTCCCCAATACCACTGGCACCGCCCGTGATGACCGCAACTTTTCCTTCCAACTCCGCCATAACTCTAGTTCCTCCCATTTGTATTTGGCCCTAACCTTTCCCTATTCAGCCCGAAAAGAAAAGCGCCACTTGCCCCTTTCCCGCGAACCGTTCAAAATTGCAAATTACAAATTTAGGAGATCGTGATGGAACTTTTTGACGCGATGCGCACTACTTTTTCCGCGCGGGATTATACCGGTGACCCGCTGCCCGATGACGTCCTTTACGAAATTCTCGACAACGCTCGGTTCGCGCCCAGTGGCGGCAACCGTCAAGGCGGTCACATTACGGTGGTACGCGACCAAACTGCAAAACAAGCGTTGGCGGACCTCGCTGCGCCCGCCGCCAAACGGTATGCAGCTCAAGTTAAGGCGGGGGAAAGCCCCTGGAATGCCGCCATCCCGACCACTGTCAGCGAGGCGGAAATTGACGCAACGCCGCCGCCGGCCCTGTTAACTGAAACCTTCGTCAACGCCGATGTCGTGTTGGTGTTTACCGTCGACCTCAAGGTTGTCGCGTCGATGGATCAATACCTAGACCGGGTTGGCACAGTGAGCGGCGGTTCTATCTACCCCATGGTCTGGAACACGTTATTGGCGGCGCGTCAGGCGGGGTTCGGCGGCACGATTACGACACTGGCTATCTCGCAAGAAGACAAAATCCAAGCGCTTCTGGGCGTACCCCATGATCATGCGGTATGCGCTATCGTACCGTTGGGTAAACCCATCAAGCAATTGACCAAGCTCCACCGAAATTCTGTTGAATCCTTCGTAACAATGGAACGTTTCGACGGTGCAGCTTTCAATAGAAACAATCGTGATTAATCGGAAACACTAAAAGTGAACCGATAAATATCAGATTTTTTCTAAAATCATCAAGATAGAGCAGATCCACAACTTAATTAGGACGTGCGAAACGTTTCTTATAAAAGTCGATCTGCTCTAAAAATAAACCCACGTTTTAAAATGCGCGCTATCCCATAATATTTTTACGATTTAATTTCAAAAGACACCATGGCCAACTATCATTTGAATCCCATAAATACTTGTGCGCACGACCTTGATGAACCGCGTGATTTTTACCACGATGTTCTGGCATTATAAGAAGGAATCCACCCGCTATTTCCGTCTAAAAGTTATTGGATGTACACCGCCAAGGTGCCATTATTCACACTTCCTCTTATGAAAAAAAGAACCCCAATCGCACCGACCGGGACGGCATGGGTACGGAGTTGGACCACTTCGCCGTGTGGAGGTCAGGTCTCGCGGAACAACTTACGACGTTTGAAAATGATGGCGTTGAATACGCGAAAAGGCTAGCGGGCGGTGGCATCGTCATTTAAGTCTGCTTCCATAATCCCGATGGCGTAAAGATAGAACTGAGATATGTACGAGCCGCCGAAGGAAACATGAAAGACAACTTCGACGGCTAAATGCAAAGCTAGGAGATAACCATATGATTATTGAAAGCGTCACAGTCGAAGTCGTCGAGGTCCCGTTGGACAGCGGCTATGTCGCAGGTGGTCAGGCGGTGTCGTCAAACTGCCATGTTCTAGCCCGCATTCTCACGAAAAGCGGCGTCGAAGGGTTCGGCTATATCGTCAAGCAACGCCCACAATTGATCCAAGCCGTAGCGCAAGCGACGCGGGAACTGGGCGCTGAACTTATCGGCATGAACGTGATGGATGTCGAAGCCGCGTGGCAGTCTATGGCGAAAAAAGCCAAATGGATCGGGCCCGGCGGGCTCCTGCACTGGGCCATGGCACCGTTGGATATCGCCATGTGGGATGCCGCGGGCAAAGCATTGGGCCAACCGCTGTATCGCATGTTGGGCGGGTTCCGCGATCACATCACCGCCTACGGCAGCGACAAGCTATGGTACAGCCTTTCCCTGGATGAGCTGGGCCGTTCCGCTCAGGACCACGCCGCCAACGGCTTTACCGGGTTAAAACTGCGCCTAGGTCGAGACTTTACCGTTGCGGAACAAGTCGAGCGCGTGACGGTCGCAGCCGAAGGCGCTGGCCCCGGTGTCGAGATCATGGTCGATGGCACAGAAAGCTGGGATTTGCCCTACGCCCGGATGGTAGGCCGCGCCTTACAGGACGCCGGCGTCACGTGGCTGGAAGACCCTGTTCATCACGATGACCTGAACGGGTTGGCCAGCCTCACCGCAGCGTTGGACATTCCCGTAACCGGGGCGGAAAACCTTTACACCTTGGCCGAATTCCGCAACAGCATGGAAGCCAAGGCGCTCGACATCGCAATTTTGGACCTGGCGCGGGTTGGCGGCATCACCCCATGGCGCAAAATCGCCAGTTTGGTCGAAGCCTATAAAATGCCGGTCTGCGGTCACGTCATGCCCGAAGTTCACGTACATCTGTTGGCGTCCGTCTCGCATGGGCACAAAGTAGAATATATGCCACGCTCCACGGAAATTCTGCAAAACATGCCAATTCCTGTGAAAGGTGTTTTGAGTGTTCCCGATGGTCCCGGCCACGGTTTGAAGTTGAACGACGAAGCCGTGAAGCGATTCACGGTAACTTAGATAGCGCCAGCCTCACGCAGTTTCGCCACCTCTTCCGCCGAACAACCCAATTCCTTTAGAATTACGTCCGTATCCTGGCCTAATTCAGGCGGTGGCGCGACGGGTGCCACGACATCGCCGTTCACCTTAAAACCCAAGGTCGGCACATGGGCGGTAACCTCGAGCCCGGGCAATTCTATCGGCGCGGTGATCCCACGGGCCTTGAGCTGACCTTCGTTCATGACTTCGGCGAATTCACGTACGCGCGCGGCCGGAACCTTCGCTTCATTCAAGATGACTTCCCATTCATCAGCGCTTTTACCTTTAATGGTATTGGAAATTTCCTCACGCAGGGACTCTACATTTTCACGACGTATCGCGATATCGGCCCAACGGTCGTCACTTAACAATTCCGGACGCCCAATGGCGTTACAGAGCTGTTGATGCTGGCGTTCATTGTTGGCGGCGATCATCAGCACGCCCGAGGTCGTTTCAAAGGCGCCCGAAGATGGGCTACGGCTTTGCGCCTCGTTTCCTGACGGCCCTGGCGCATTCCCTGTTGTCAGATACGACGTCATCATCGACGACATTAGCAACATGGACGTGTCCAACATCGCAACATCAAGCTCAACCGCTTCGCCTGTCCGACGCGCTTCATGAAGCGCAGATACAATCGCGAAGGCCGCGTTTAACCCCGTCGCATAATCCACATAGGGCGCGCCAACCTTATTTGGCACGGTGTCCGGCGTTCCTGTCGTCATCGTGATGCCTGACATGCCTTGCACCACATGATCATACGCAGATCGATCGCCAATGGGGCCATCCTGGCCGTAGGCCGAAATCGAGCAATAAATGATCCCCGGCTTAATCGCTTTAACGTCACTAAAGGAGAGACCCAGACGACCCGCCGCGCCAGGACGAATGTTTTGAACAAAGATATCCGCCGTCGCGATCAACCGCTTTATCAGCGTGAGCCCTTCCGGTTTTTTTAAATCAATTGTGATCGATCGTTTGTTGGACCCTTGAGTGACATAGGATAAACCCATTTTATCGCCCCCCAACGCCGGGTCTCCCATGCCGGTGCGGGTCGCATCCCCTTCATCGGGCATTTCGACCTTGATGACCTCGGCGCCCATAAGCGCCAACTGATAGGTCGAATACGGACCGGCGAGAATTTGAGTCAGATCGACAACGCGAAGTCCGGAAAGTGGTTGAAACATTTTGGTAACCTTTGAGTTAGAATTTGTAGATTTGATGTCAACTTAGTTTAAGGCGCATGTTTTGCCCAGCCGGTCACCACGATGTAGGATGACGAAACGCTATTCCGGGAGGATGAGGCATGTTGAAGGGTAGAACCGCGCTGGTGACGGGATCTACAAGAGGTATTGGCGAGGCGGCAGCGCGCACGTTAGCCGCGCAAGGTTGCAACGTCATGATGAACGGATTTGGCGACGCCGATGACATAGAAGCCAAGCGGTCGCAGATCGAAGCGGATAGCGGATCAACCGTGCGCTATCACGACGCTGATTTATCGGACGAAAAACAACTCGACGATTTAGTCGATAGCACCGAGGCGGCCTTTGGCAGAATCGACATTCTCGTAAATAACGCAGTGATCCGTTATTTCCATACCGTGGACGACTTCGACCGCGATAATTGGCGCCACGCATTATCGGTCAATCTGACGGCGCCGTTTTTCCTGATGCAACGGGTTTTGCCCGGTATGCGCACACTTGGTTGGGGGCGCATCATAAATATGGCGTCCGTTTTAGGGCTCGGTGCTCGGGGGGGACGTGCGGATTACGTCACGTCAAAAACCGCGATCATCGGCCTGACTCGCGCCGTTGCGGCGGAAACCAAGATGGAGCCGCATATCACCTGCAACGCCATTTGCCCCGGTTCCGTGCTGACGCCCAACACGGAAATTAAAATTAGCGAGTTAGCGAAAGCCGACGGGTTGGATTTCGAAGAGGCCAAGGCGCAATATTTGCTGCGACGAGGCCAGAAGACCGGCTATATCGAACCTGCGCAAATCGCCGACCTTATTGCGTTCTTGTGCCAGGAATCTTCAATGGATATCACGGGCGCGGCGATCCCTATCGACCGCGGACGTTCCGCTACATGGCTGGACGGTGCCGACGGATAATTTTGGACTGTGACGGATATAAGCTTCACCTATGTCCTGGGCAGTGATGGTCCCGGAGGCTACCGCACCTATGTCGGTTGGACGACAGATCTTTATCGCCGATTGGCCGAGCACAACGCGGGAACGGGAGCCCGTTCCACCCGAGGCCGGCAATGGGAATTGCTCTACGCCGAGCGATGTTCGAAACGTGGGCTGGCGATGAGCCGGGAATGGCATCTGAAACGAGATCGCCGATTTCGACGTGCGCTGTGGCCTATTGTCTCAATCTGACCGGCAACAATTTCTTGTGTCCGCCATCGGTTTCTTCGATGCTGCCGCCTACAAACAACATGAATAATTTGGATGAAGACCCATGAGCGAAGCTGATCTCGACAATCTCTACACCCGTAAAATCGCCGATTTCGTTTCTGGGCTTCAATACGAAAATATTCCGAACGAGGTTCGCACGCGGATCAAATTACTGATCCTCGATTCCTTGGGATGCGGGTTGTACGGCGCTGATTTGCCGTGGAGCGAAATTCTCATGAAAACCTTGTCCGCGGGAGACACCTCCGACACGGTCGGGGTCTGGGGGACGAAGCAACGCCTGTCCCCCGCCAATGCGGCGCTCGTGAACGGCACCTTGGTGCAAGGCTTTGAATTAGACGATGTCCATCGCCAGGGCGTGCTCCATGTGGGTGCGGTCACCCTACCCGCCCTGATTTCAGTATTGGAATCCCGGCGCGCGATGACCGGCAAGGAGTTTCTGACTGCCGCCGTTGCAGGGTACGAGATTGGTCCGCGCGTTGGCATGTGCATGGGCCAGGAGCATATTGGCCAGGGATGGCATTCAGGGGCGACCGTGGGCGTGTTTTCCGCTGCCGCCGGCGCGGCGCGGGGGCTGGCGTTGACGGCGGAACAAACCGTTCACGCACTTGGCGTCGCGGGCACGCAATCTTCGGGGCTCATGGCCGCGCAATACGGCGCCATGGTCAAACGTATGCATGCAGGGCGATCGTCACAAAGCGGGCTGTACGGCGCGTTGTTGGCCGAAAATGGTTTCACCGGCATCGTGAACGTGTTGGAGTCCCCATACGGTGGGTTCTGCACGACGTTTTCACGCTCCAATGATAGGTTCGATCTTTCCCAACTCACGTCGGGGCTAGGCGAAAACTTCGAAACCATGCGAATTTCCCTCAAATTCTATTCCTGCGTCGGTTCGAACCACACCACGCTCGACGCCATCCGCAACATGCAGGCGCGCCATCCGTTTGGCAAAGACGACGTGGAGAAATTTGTCGTCCACGGCTCCCAGGTGACGATGGACCATGTGGGCTGGAAATACCGCCCGGAAGGCCTCACCTCCGCCCAGCTCAACCTGCCGTTCTGCATTGCCACCCTGATGCTGGAAGGCGACGTATTCGTCGAACAATTCCCAGAAACCAGCTTTACCGACGCCGCCCGCATCGCCTATGCGGACAAGGTCGAAGTGCATCATGACGCCGACATCACCGGACGTGGTTCCAATTTCCGCCATATGATTCGTGCCGAAGTGCATTTAAAGGACGGTACTGTGCTGGAAGAAACCGTGGAAGCCCCCCGCGGCAGCGAACACAGCTTCGCAAGCGAGGCGCAAGTCGTGGAGAAGTTTGAAAAGTTGGCGACTCCTACACTCGGTGAACGCCAAACTGCAGCCCTGCGCGACGCAATTCTCGGCATGGACAATCTAGACGACGCCAGCGTGATCGCAAAAGCGTTGGTACTGTCGTAAGCTGAAGTTTGGATCGGCTTTAACAGTCAATTCATCGAAACTTTGGGGCGTGACGTGTGTAAGAGCAATGTGGCAAAGAGAAGTAGTTTGGGAAAACTAAAAAGTTGCGATAAATGAATTTTCTGCTCTTTATTGGCAAAATTGCCGAGAATGAGGAGAATAGCATGACCAGACGACCCCGAGGCAATCACAGAGCGGCATTCAAGACGAAGGTGGCGTTAGCGGACCTCAAGGGCACCAGAACGATGTAGGAGCTTGCTCAGTATTTTGATGAACATCCCAACAAACCCAACAGGGGAAGGGCTAGGTTCTTGCTGCCTTGCAAGGTGTCATTGATAGCGACCGAAGGCCTCCAGAGAGCCTGAGATCAATGTCAAACCGCCTCCCGTGAAGATTAGCCAGTTGACGCTGGAGAGGAACTTTTGGAACGCCTACTAGAGAAAATAGATCCGTTAGCGAGCGCAAGTCAAACCTATGACATCTATAGGTTAAAGCAGCGCCTACTGGAATCCGTTACTTCCTAATCCAGGGCACCCCTCTCGAAGCGTCAGATATTTGCCAAGATGGACGCGCTGGCCGGAGCCTCGCCGCGTTCGACCTTTTTGACTGCTTCAATCAACCCTTCATTGGCTGGGGTGGGGATGCCGTGTTCGCGGCCCTTTTCCACAACCAGGCCGTTCATAAAGTCGATTTCTGTGCGCCGTCCCTTCTGCATGTCCTGTCCCATAGACGGCCGGGCGTCTTCGTTGCCCTTGTGTCCTTCTTCGATAATGCCGTCCTCTAATATCTTTAGGGACGCAGCGTCACCGCTCACCGCCGCCTCGTAAATTTCCGGCGTGAGGCCCTGCATCAATTTAAGCTTGAATCCGGCGGCCTTGCCCACTTTGATTGTTTCCGCCGCCAGCTTGATCTTGACCATGCGGATATGTGGGTCGTCAGCGATGGCGGCTTTACCCAATCCCGTGCTGGCGGAAACACCATTGCTGCTGGCGTTGGCGACCAGTTTAGACCAGCGTTCGCCCCAGATGTTGTCAGTTACCATCGAGCTATCGGTAAATCCACACAAACGTGCAACTTCCTTGGCGCGTTCGGTTTCTTCCCCATGAATTTCACCGGCCCTGAACACCGTATGTTTGTTGCCATGGATGGGAATGTTGCGCTGAACATAAGCCGGACCTTTGAGTTCGCAAGAAATCTTGGCCGCGATGCAGCCAACGATCTTGCCCCAGCCAACGATACGGGCGATCGTTTCTTCATTCATGCAGTTCTGCAAGGACACGACAAAGCCATCGGGTGCCAGATACGGCTTGATCAAATGCGTCGCCCATTCCGTGTCGTAGGATTTTACACAGACGAAAGCAATGTCAACCGGCGCACCTTTGTTTAATTCCTGAGTACCGCTGAGGTGTAGCGCTTTGACTGGAACGGTGAATTCTTCTTCCGCCGTCACACCCGTCACGCGCAGACCATCTTTGTTCATTTTGTCGACATGTTCGGGCCAGCCATCGATGAAGGTGACGTCCTCGCCATATTTCACCATATGCCCACCGACTTCGCCGCCAACTGCGCCCGCACCTACTATTACAATTCGCTTACCCATCTTTTCTCTCCTACAAAATCCATTACCGTCAGCACCATTGGGCCACGCGGATTTAAATTTCTACGCTGCTTCTACCACCCGGCCACATTGCTCGGGTCCGGCTTCACCTCGCCGCGTTCACATTTATGCACCATATCGACAATTTTTTCGTTCAACGGCGTTGGAATGCCCATTTCACGGCCCTTTTCAACAACGAATCCATTGATGGCGTCGATCTCCGTCTTGCGACCCTTGACCATGTCCTGGCCCGTGGACGGCACGGCACCATCTTTACGATTCTTCGTAGCCTCTAGAGCCTTGGCCTCGATGTTCTGGAATATCTTATTGTCACCGTTTGCCGCAGCGACCCATTCTGCCCCCGTAAATCCCATACGTTTTTCAATGGTGAAGCCTAACGCCAGAGCAACCTGCGTGGTCTCCGCCGCCATACGAATCGACACAGAGCGCGTCTGGTCGTTCTTCGCCATGCCGTTGCCACCTAAGCCCGTGGCCGCTGATATACCGTTGCCGCTGGAGTTGATCACCAGTTTGGACCACCGTTCGCCCCACAAGTTTTGCGTGACCTTGGCACTGTCGATGACGCTGAGCATATCGGCGACTTCCTGAATGCGATCCGTCACCCGTCCATGCGGTTCGCCTGCACGAAACACCGTGTAGCTGTCGCCACGAAGCGGCACATGCCGGCGCACTAGTCCTGGGCCTTCCAGCGCGCAACTGATCGTGCTGGCGATGCAGCCCGTGGTTCGATTCCAACCAACCACTTCGGCGATACGTTCTTCGTTAATCGCGTTTTGCAGCGATACGATGAACCCTTGTTCGGCCAAATATCCCTTGATCAAGGCGGCGGCGAATTGGGTCTCGTAGGACTTTACGGATACGAAAGCGATATCGAACGGCCCTTCTTTTTGTAAATCTTGAACTTCGGTGACGTGCACGGCGCGAACTTTGACATCAATATTTTCGGCTTCAGTAACACCGCGCAGCTTCAAACCATCGCGGTTCATCGTCTCCACATGTTCCGGCCATGTGTCGATGAACGTGACATCGGCCCCATGATGCGCCAAGTAGCCGCCGACATAACCTCCGACAGCACCAGAGCCGACCATTGCAATTCGTTTACCCATGGTAAATTCCCCCCGTGCACCGCCCGGTCGTTAATGTTGTAGTTGTAATATTGTCGCTATTTTACCCGGGAATGACAAGGTCATCTAGGCGAACGTGTCCAGACAAATTGAAATCATCACCTTTTCGGCGTATCCTCCCTCAATCAAAGCAGCAGGAGAAAACGCATGGCAGAGCTCGCGGGAACGTCAGCCCAACAAATCAGCTACAAATACATAAAGGTCGTTCCGATTGCAGGCGCGCTTGGCGCGGAAATCGAAGGCGTTGATATCGCCAGTGGCGTTGACGACAAGACCTTTGATGAAATCCATCGCGCGTGGCTCGAAAATAATATCGTTTACTTCCGGGATCAAAACTTAACACCCGCGCAACACGTCGCCTTCGCCCGCCGGATCGGAGATATTCATCCCCATTTATTGAATAAAGGTTTAGAGAATTTTCCTGAAATTGTCGAAGTCAGGAAAACGCCGACTCAAAAATTGAACAATGGCGGACGCTGGCATTCCGACCAGATGTACACACCAAAACCCGCCAAGGGCACAATGTTGTATAGCCGCGAATTGCCCCCTGTCGGCGGCGACACAATGTTCTCCAACCAATATCTTGCTTATGATATGGTTTCGGAAGGCCTAAAAAAGACGCTTGGCGGATTGAAAGGCGTTCATAACGGAGACAGTCGCAATCATCCCAGCGGCCTGACGCGAATGGAGCGTGCCAAATCCGGTTTGGGCACCATTCCCCAAGTCGATCCGGGCGACGCGCAGATTGTCTCAGCCCATCCACTGGTCCGCACGCACCCCGAAACCGGTCGAAAGGCGTTGTATGTCGGCTCACACACCGAAAGCATTGAGGGTTGGAGCCATGCGGAAAGTGAGCCCTTGTTGAATTACTTGAAGGAATTCACTCATCGCCCCGAATTCACTTGCCGGGTCCGTTGGACCAAAGGCATGCTAACTTTTTGGGATAATCGTTGCACCCAACATTTTGCGGTCAATGATTATCAAGGACACCAACGCATTATCCACAAAATCATGATCCAAGGCGACACCCCGTTCTAGACTCCCAAGACGATCTAGTTATCCCTTTTGGCGCGGCCCAGGTGGACGCGGACCAGATCATTGTTAAACGCGATCCCAACGGTATCGTTAATGTTCGGTGTCCGACACCGTTCGTGCATCTCCAACCCACACGCCAGACCTCTTTGCGTTTGAACGACCCACACTATGTTTTCCCTGAAACGCCAGACTTGCGCGCTATGACCAGCGCAGACATTCAACTCGACTTTTTGCGCAACCATTTGACTGGTTACTGCGATATATGGCGCAAGCCTCAAAAATTGTTTCTCGATCAATATTTCAAATTCATTGCAGCTCGGGTCAGCGCCGCCGAAACCGTTCTCTCCAAAAGCTTGGAAAAATTCGTCGGACTGTACAATTATCGCGATTGGACATTGTCGGCGCCCCGCCCCCTGCCACGCGCCTTGATGCACACACCCACGAGCGACACGGCCTACACCCCAGTGGATTTCGGCTTCTGGTTCACCGGCAAGCGCATCGCCATCTTACTCGCTGGCACAGGAACCCCTACCAGGGCCGATAAGGCCCGCCGTGACTCACTGAAAAGCGCAAATATCTATATTGTCGATATCTCCGTTCAAATCCTCCAACACAACGGCGCTGCGTACCTTGACGACGCTTTATCTGCCAATTTTAGCCAGTTCTGGGACGGCGAGGTCATGCCGTCCAGCCCGTTCAAAGGCGCGACGCTGGGCGAGATCGTCCGTCTTTAAAGGTCGACCTCAAGGATATACAAACCACCTGATTCCCGGTCGATAATGTAGACAATCGCATTTTCATCTACATAGACATCGTTGATTTGAATCGTCCCCGCGCGCGCGCCTTCAGGTCCTTCCGGCACGAAATGGGCAATTTCCTTCGGTTGGAATGGGTTTGATGTGTCGTAAGCTCGAACGCCACCATTAAAGAATGTCGCGAAAATGATGGTGTCTGAACGGAAGGCCGGGCCCGGTCGGTTTTCATGCAGATTGTGCGATCCGTACCGACCGCCGCGGCTGCCAAAATCCTCCACTGGAGGCATGGGAAAGGTGCTGATTGGCACCAGATTAGTTTCATCTCGCGCATCCACGACCCATGTCAGCTTTGGCCAGTCACCGCCATTATCGCGCACGCATTCATCGGAGACGATCAGCAAACCCCGTTCGAACAATGGCAACGCAGTATGGCAAAACCCCGGAAAGGGCGGGTGCGGGTTCCAATTAGAAATTAGCTTTGGATTGCTTTTATCTGCGATATTCAGGATCGCCACACCACCATCCAAACACCCCAGATACGCTCGGTCCGGGCGGTCAGGATAGACATTGGTGTTATGCATCCGAAAGCCTGAATCAAAATTTGGGTGGCGCGGCGGCGGGGGTTCATCATCATCATCCTTCGTGCCGGGAAACCACCAACGTCCAGCCTCCACCGGTTTGGATGGATCGCGCACATCGATAATTGTATAAATCTGGTCATCCTTTGGATAGCGCGGATTGAAATCCGACGCCCCACTGGCGCAATGCACGAATTCACCATCAACAAACCACACCTGATGCACGCCACGCGAACTTGGGCCCGACCTATCAAAGAATGAAATCGATTTAGGGTTTTCCGGATCAGCAATGTCAAACAGCTCGACTCCGGCGGGTGTTTCTCCATGGGTCACGGTTTGATACGCCACCGCCATAATGTCGCCGGTCACCTCCAGCGAGTTCGAACGCACCCGGTTATGCGGCAAACGGGTCTGGCAAATGACCTTGGGCTTGCGTGGGTCGGTGACGTCGACGCCGGTAAAATTTATCGGTGCGGATTCATGGGCGATCCACATTACTCTGCGGCCACCCGCCGCCACCTGAAGCGACATCCCCTCCCCGCCATTACCGAACCCGCCCAAATCATCCTGCGCAATAAGGCGCATATTAAATGCTTCGTCCAAATCCAGTCCCCCTCTAGCTTTTAAAGACTCACGACGCTACGCTTTCCCGATAATGAGCGCAAATTTTAGGAGGGGAAGGATTCGTGGTGCCACACTCCCGCATTCCCGTGTCGATCATCACCGGCTTCCTGGGCAGCGGTAAAACCACGCTGCTCAACCATCTGGTGCAACAGCCGGGCATGGCCGACACCGCAGTGATTGTGAACGAATTCGGTGAAATCGGCATCGACCACTTACTGATCGAACAGGCCTTAGAAGATACGGTGTTGCTGCAAAACGGGTGCGTCTGTTGCTCTATTCGCGGCGACTTGGTGGATACGTTGGAATCACTCCGTGCCCAGGTGGCGCGCGGTGAAATACCCGCCTTCGCCCGCGCGATCGTGGAAACCACCGGATTGGCGGACCCCGCGCCGGTGTTGCAAACCTTGATGACCGACAAACGGCTGCGACCGCATTATATGTTGGACGGCATTGTTGCAACCGTGGATGCGGTGAACGGCGCCGGCCAATTGGATGAGTTTTCGGAATCGGTCAAGCAGGCCGCCATCGCCGACCATCTATTTATCACCAAAGGCGACCTGGCTGGAGACGCGGCGATCGACGATCTTACCAAACGGCTGCGGGCGCTCAACCCCGGCGCGCCCATCTCGACAATTGACCAAGGCTGCGCCGACCCGGACTCGCTGTTTGGGAATGGCCCCGTCGCGGACCCGTCGCGAATTTCGATGCCCCCAACGCATGGTCATTATCTCCATGACCACACCCACGGGTACGGCATTATATCCTTTGCCATTACCCGCGACTCGCCACTACCATGGGCCGCAGTCCAAGCTTGGCTGGAATCAGTTGCGTCGCTACGCGGTGCCGATTTGCTGCGAATGAAGGGGATTATCAACGTCGAAGGACGCGCAGGGCCGGTCTTGGTTCATGGCGTCCAACACATTTTTCATCCACCGGTCGAATTGCCGGCATGGCCAAGTCATGACCAGACGACCCGAATTGTATTCATTACTCGAAATATTGATAAAAAAGGGTTAGAAACTGCATTAGGCGTTTTTGTTGACCGCGAACAAGCACCATGAGGCGATAATGGAACCTTATCGATATGATCCCGAAGCCATTCAAGAGGCGCAACGCCTGCACACACAGCGAGTCGGCCGAAATTATATCATCGGCTCCATCATATTTGGAATCAGCTTTATGGCGATGTGCGTTGCTATCATGCTGATTATTTAACGCGGATTATTTGCCACCTATTATTCGACTGCCGCCAAACCCATATGGGTTTCATGCTTAAGGTGATCGAGGTTAGGTAAGCCTAAATTTAGAACCACCGTTTACGTCGTCAACCGCTCCGTGTCTCCAAATTCCGAAAACACTGCCGTCGTGTATCTCCACGATGCGGCGTGCTGGTCTCCGCGGTAATTTTGTCATCTTGAATAATCTTCATGAACGCGTCCCTCCCGTGTGGATGAACTCTAACTAATACGCCCAATCGTTTTCCGTCTTGTAAATCAATTCGAATGAGTCGATTTGCGTGTCGAATTCCAACGTCAATTCAACATCGTCTAACCCATTCAACAAACGATGCTTATCGAACGCATTGATTTCAAAAACATAGGTCGTTTGATCCGGGCCGGTCAGGCTTTGCGTTTCAAGATCAATAGCGATTTCGGCACCTGGACTTTCGCGAATCTGGGCGCGCAACGTCGCACAATCTTCCACCGATAACGGGACTGGCAAGACGCCGTTTTTGATACAGTTACTGTAATGAATATCGCCAAAGCTGGGCGCAATGACAGACCTAATTCCGTTCGCCGTCAATGCCGTCACTGCATTTTCCCGCGATGACCCGCAGCCCCAGTTGATGTCGGCAACAAAAATTTTACCCGCCCGATACGGTCCTTGATTGAGCACAAACTCCGTGTCCGATCCGTCTTTTTCAAAGCGTAAATCAGCAAACAGAAAGGAATGATAATCTGGGTCGTCCGCCGCGCGGCGCAGAAACCGCGCGGGAATAATTTGGTCGGTGTCACAATTGGGAATATCAATCGGCACCGCGACCGACGCGAAGGTCTTAAACGCTTCCATTTAGCCTACTCCTTCACTAGTGGCGCAACCGAAACTAATGGTTCCCATACACTTCGATTGCGCCACCAAATCAATAAATTGGTAGTCTAATTCACACAATGCTTGGGACCTAAGCGTTCCCATCAGACCACGAAGTCGCGCACATCAGCGAAATGCCCACACACCGCCGCCGCCGCCGCCATCGCGGGGCTAACTAAATGCGTCCGGCTGCCGGGACCCTGGCGTCCGCGAAAATTTCGGTTACTGGTCGACGCCGCGCGTTCGCCAGGCGCTAGCATATCGCCGTTCATCGCAATGCACATGGAGCACCCAGGTTCACGCCATTCCATACCCGCTTCGATAAATATCTTGTCCAACCCTTCCGCTTCGGCCTGTTTCTTGACCAGTCCCGAGCCCGGCACCACCAATGTTCTAGCCTTTGCGTGGCGGCCTTTCGCGACGGCCGCGGCGGCACGCATGTCTTCGATCCGGCTATTAGTGCACGCGCCAATGAATACCGTATCGACGGAAATATCGGATAACCGCATGCCTGGTTTTAAATCCATATAATCTAACGCCGCCACCATTTCAGCCCGCGTGATGGGGTCGGGTTCCAACTCCGGATCCGGCACCAGTTCATGCACACCTAGCGCGTATTGCGGCGAGTTGCCCCACGTCACCATCGGTGCAATCGACTCAGCGTCCAACGTTACCTCCTTGTCAAATACCGCATCCGCATCCGAGCAAAGCGTTTTCCAATACGCCACGGCTTGGTCCCATTTGACACCTTCCGGGGCAAAGGGCCGCCCCTTGCAATAGTCGATGGTTTTGTCATCCGGCGCTACAAGCCCGGACCGCGCCCCCGCCTCGATAGTCATGTTACAAATCGTCATGCGACCTTCCATCGACATGTTGTCGATCGCGGAACCTGCATATTCAATCGCGTATCCCGTGCCGCCAGCCGCCGAAATCTTCCGGATAACCGCAAGGATCACGTCCTTGCCACTCACCCCCGTCCCCAGCGTCCCGGTTACGTTGATACGCATTGACTTTGGTTTGCGCTGCCACAAAGTTTGGGTCGCCAGCACGTGCTGGACTTCCGTCGACCCAATACCAAATGCCAAACATCCCAGCGCACCATGGGTCGAGGTGTGGGAATCGCCACAAACCAACGTCAGACCCGGCAAGGTGATGCCTTGTTCGGGGCCAACGACATGCACGATGCCGTGACGTTCATCCGTCATCGGAAAGTGATGGAAGCCGTGTTCGTCCGCGGCCTGCGCCAACACCTCGACGGTTTCGCGCATTTCACCTTCGGGAATATCCGACAACACCTTGGCTGTCGTGGGAACACTATGGTCCGGCGTGCCGTACAACTGCTCGGGACACCGAATTTTCAGCCCCTTCTCCTTGAGTTTTCCAAACGATCGAAAATGCAAATCGTGGGTTAGGTGACGGTCGATGTACAACAGAACGTCCCCATCGTCGCGTTGGGTGATGACGTGCTTGTCCCAAATTTTCTCGAAGAGTGTTTTTCCCATGTTACACCTAATCCACCAATTCCGGGATGATCCACAACGGTGCCTTGCCCCGGTTCACCCGTTGGACATTATCGAACGCGTTACGAACCCGCGCCTTGTGGCTTTCAAACGTCGGCCCCGCCATATGTGCGGTCATCGTAATGTTATCAAGCTGCAACAAAGGATTATCAGGCGGCGTCGGTTCTTCATCAAACACGTCCAAACCAGCCGACGCAATTTGGTTCGTGGTTAAGGCTTCGTACAACGCTTTTTCATCGACGACCGGACCCCGGCTGGTGTTAACCAGAATAGCGGAGTCTTTCATCGCTTCAAATTCCGTTTTACCAATCATGTGGCGGGTCTTGTCGTTCAGCGGCACATGCGGGCTGATAATATCGGATTCCTGAATGACTTCACTGAACAACCGGAAGCGAACGCCCAGGCTGTCTTCCTCGGATTCCGTCAAGCGCGCAATATCGTAATAAATAACGTTCATTCCAAACGCCATTCCCAGCCGCGCCGTCTTCGTGCCGATGCTGCCAAGACCGATGACGCCTAACGTTTTGTTTCTTAATTCGTGCAAGGCAGGCACATCGTTGCCGCGCCAACGCCCGGCGGCGACATTCGCGTGTTGCCGGACCAATTGCCGGGACGCCGCCAACATCAGTAACATCGCATGTTCCGACACCGCGACTGAATTCGCGCCACCATTATTGCAAATCGGCACACCGGCCTTGCGCGCAGCTTCGATGTCCGCGCGGTTGTAGCCCGCGCTTAATAACTGGATGAGCTTTAGGTTCGGACCGTCAACGAATAATTGATCATCAACCAGCATATCGACGAAGCCAACCAGATATTCCGCCTCCGCCATTGCAGCCTTATATTCTGCGCTACGTGCAGGCGTTACCAGTAACTCAAAACCCGCCGGTGCCATTTCTTTGCCAAAATCCGCCGCCACCGGCATATCTGTAACGAAAACAATTTTCGGGCTCATAGAACACCCTCCCTGTATATCCAATTGACTAACCTTGTGCGCATTGGACGACGCGAGAAAGCGGGAGACAAGCCTTTTTGACAATGGACTTACGGCGGCTCCATTGACACAGCCTGAACCTCACAGCCATTCTTTATATTTATGATGTAGCGCAACAGGAGCCTCAAATGTCCAAACGCCCTTTTTCAATGGTCCCTCTACCCACCAACCGCAGCATGGAAAAACCGCGCGAGAAAGGTCTATCCATGATGATGGATTGGGGCCTGCCCGTAGGCGAATTAGAGGACAGGCTGGGCATGATTGCGCCTTACGTGGATTTCGCAAAATTCGTGGTCGGCACGGCGCGGCTCTACGACGAAGAGTATTTGCAGCGGAAACTGGAAATTTACCACGCGCACCGAGTTTATCCATTTATCGGCGGACAGTTCCTGGAATATGTATATGCAACCCAAGGCTTTGACGGCGTGCAACCCTACTGCGAAGAAGCGCACCGGTTGGGCTTCAAAGCCATTGAGGTATCAGATAATTGCGTACCGTTATCCGAAAACGACCGCAAACGCCTTATCCGCAGCGCCATTGATTGCGGTTTGGAAGTCCACGGCGAAGTGGGGTCCAAAAGCGATGACACCAGCGCGTCAACGCTCATCGCCCAAGCCAACGCCTGTTATGAAGCCGGCGCGGATGTGGTCCTAGTCGAAGGTGCCGAATTAATCGAAAACGGCGAGCCAAAAGCCGACCTTTTGCGCGAACTCAAAGCCGGGTTGGATTTGTCCAAGGTCATGTTCGAATTAAGCGGCCACTGGATTCCCGGCACCACTAACACCGAAATCTACCAGCTCAAAAAGTTCTTCATTACCGAATTCGGCCCGGACGTAAATATGGCTAACATCATGCCCCAGGATATTTGGGAAACCGAAGCCCTGCGGTGTGGTCTTAGCGTTGTTGGTCCCACGAACGTTCGGTGACGATTCGGAATTAAGTTAGTTTCGCTAAAAATGGCCCAATCGCTTCAATAAACCCATGTGTATTTTGCGAATGAACGTTGTGTCCACATTCAGGAACGGTGACCAATTCGCCTTGTGGCAAGGCATCCTTGAACCGAACAGCGGATTCCGGCGTCAGAATTTTTGATGTTTCCCCACGAACGATCAATGTGGGTATATCAAACGCCCGCGCATCGTCCAAGGACACAGCGTCCTCCGAGCTACCGGTTTGAATACCGACACGACGCGGCGTAGAATCACATTTGCTGATATATTTTCCGTCAGCGCGGCACAACATGTTGTATTTCACCGTCCGTTCTATGTGCTCCATGCTGCGATACGGATCATATTTTCGGACGTTCTCAGCGAAATGCTCCAAATTATCAAATTCTTCGTTATTGCGTACAAAGGCGGATATCAACTTCCGGCCTTCCTCTGAAATTTCTGGGCCGATGTCCACAACCACCAAGCCCCCTAATCGGGACGGATCGCGACGGGTCAACAGTAATGAGTTTCGGCCCCCCATCGAATGTCCCATAAGGATCGGCCGTTCCAATTCTAACGCATCCATGAGCGCTTCGGCGTCCAGAGACATTTCGTTGTTGGAATAATTCGCGTCCCGACTCCATTCGCTATCGCCATGGCCTCGTTGGTCCAACGCAAATACCCTATATTTTCTGGCAAGGTGCAAACTCACCAAATCCCAGGAATGCGCGGATTGATGTCCTCCATGCAACAACACAATCGGCGGCGCGTCCGGCGCGCCCCACTCCAGGAAATGAAACCGTTGACGCCTCAACACTATATTGTGGGACTGATAGGCAATATTCGGTGAGTGCGGAATGGACAAATCGGCCGCGCTCGACAACAGACTCTTGAATTCCTCAAGTCCGGTCATATCCAAAGGGGCACCATCATGCGCAAAAGCGTTCAAATACATCTATTAATCCAATTGCCGTGCGATTTCTGAGAATAATGTTATATAGAACGATCGCAGACCCGAAGGTCAAGCCAGCCCCGGTCGCACAACCACTGGAGTGGATTAATTGGGGATCACTATCGAACGAAAAGGCGAAAGTTTTGTAGCGGAAATCGACGGACTGGATTTATCAACCCCGCTGAGCAACGCAAACTGGTCGACGCTGCATCGCGCTTACCTTGACCACAAGGCTTTGATTTTTCACGGCCAGGGTTTGGACGCGCCGTCCTTGTCCCGGTTCGGCGAAATGTTCGGCGGGATTTCACCGCACACTGTCCGCAAATACCGGCACGAGGACATCGAAGGCGTCACGATCCTATCGAACCGCGTCGAAATGGGCCGTCCCAAAGGCATTCGCGACGCCGGTTCCCATTGGCATTCCGATTATTCTTATCGGGAAATCCCGGCGAACGTGACCATTCTGTACGCGCTTGAAACGCCCGCTGAAGGCGGCGACACTATTCTCTGCGACATGCAAGCGGCCTGGGAAACACTACCAGAAGCGACGAAAATTCGGCTAGACGGCCTACAGCATCTACTGCAATACCGTTGGTGTTCAAACCAGAATCACCCGGAATCGCGGTGGCGTCTGTTATCCGAAGATGAGCGACGGGAAACACCGGAAGTCACCCATCCGGTCGTGCGCACCCATCCGGAAACCGGCGCAAAATCACTTTATGTGTTTTCCGGCTTAACGTCCGGTGTTCAGCGGATTTTAGGCATCCCCGACGACGAGAGCCGCACGCTTTTGGATGCTATTTTTGCCCATTGCCAGGATCCGAAGTTTCACTACCGCTACAAATGGCGCGGCCCCGGAGACATTCTGTTGTGGGACAATCGATGCACCATGCATCACGCCACCACAGACCACTTACCGGCAGATAAACCTCGCACTTTATGGCGCGTCAACACGATAGGCGACAAACCTATTTAAGAAGTATGGCTTGTTTCACACCTATAACCTTCCATATAAGTATGGCAATATTGTTTTGCCCCCGCCGACACGGACCAATCTATATCCATGACCAAGACGCTTCGCATCGCTCATTGTTCCGACATCCACCTGGATGGTGACGGTTACCACCATAGCCTAAGTGGCGACGCCCATTCGGCATACCGGGACGCCTTTGCCCATGCGTTGGCGACAATGCAGACACATAAACCAGACCTTATGTTGCTAGCAGGTGATTTATTCGACGCCAACAGCGCATCGGCGGATACCATTGAATGGTCGATGTCGATCCTTGAGAAGCAACCGTTCCCCATCCTCATGATCCCCGGCAACCATGATTGCATGGGCGGAGACGCGATCTACCGACGTTACGATTTCAATCAAATACCTAATGTTGATAATTTGACGGCCGAAGCTGGTGAAATCGCTTATGTGAAAAACCTGGGTGCCGCGGTATGGGGCAAAGGCATGGTCGATCACTCCCCGGAATTTGATCCGCTCGGCGGTTGCCCGGAGCGACCCGACGATTGTGATTGGTTCCTGGGCATGGGACACGGCATTCATGTCCCCCATGGCGCGGAAACGGGACGGTCCTCACCAATACATATGAGCGATATCGAAGCTAGTACGTGCGATTACTTGGCGTTGGGGCATCATCATGCCGCCCTTGAACTGGTCACCGACAAGGCTACAGCCGCCTATAGTGGATCTCCCACCGATGGTGTCGGGCGTGGCGCCACCTATGTAATTATCGATCTTGCAGAAACATCCGAGGCAAAAGTCACGGTACATGCGATTGGGGACGCGGCTTAAATAAAGCTCAGCTCGATTGCCGTTCCCGCCCGCGTAAATTAAAATACCCGAAATGAAAAGCAAAAAGACCTCACACGGCAAGTCCCAATTGGACATCAATTCGGAGTCGACATATCGAATTGCGGTTTCCAAACTTGATACAAATGTTCTCTGGCGCATTACCAAAATGGCATTTCGACATCGCCTGCGTATGGCGATTGGCATTGTTTCCACAATTTTGGCTGCGACCTTTCAACTCTTTGTACCCCAATTTCTGGGCCGCGCCGTTGACCAGGCACATGGGTTGCTTACCCTCACATCAGATCGCGCCACAACGGAAGACGCCTTAATGACCACAGCATTGCTGTTGATCAGCGCCAGCCTTCTGCGTGGACTGTTCACCATGTGCCAAAACTATCAAGGCGAAGCGGTCGGGCATTTAATCGGTTACAATCTGCGCCTGTCATATTATAGGCAGTTACAAAGGCTCAGCTTCTCCTGGCACGACAAAGTCCATTCTGGCGACCTCATGGCGCGCGGCATCCTTGACATCGAAGGCGTCCGGATGTGGGTCACCACGGGCGTCTTGCGTTTCTTTCTCCTGACAATTTTGATTGGCGGCGGCGCCATCATTTTATTCCGTATCGATATAGAGTTGGGCGTCGTCGCCCTCGCCTTCGTCCCCATCGTCGGGTTTCGCGTGTCCGTCGCGCGGTTAAAACTACGCGACACCTGGATGAGGCTGCAGGACCAGATGGCCAAGTTGACGCAAATCATGGAAGAGAACCTGAGTGGCATCCGCGTGGTGCGCGCCTTCGCCGCTCAAGATCATGAACTCAACCGCTTCGACAAAAGCTCGAGGATAGCGCTTGCCGTCACCCATGAACGAATCGGTTTATTTGTGCGGTACACCACGCAAATGACCTTCGTTTATTTTTTGTCCATGGGTCTGGTGTTATGGGTCGGCGGGCACAAGGTCATCGACGGCGAAATCACGCTGGGCGAACTGACTCAATTTTTGGCGTTTATGAGCATCCTGCAAATGCCGGTCCGTCAAATTGGCTGGATGATCAATTCAATCGCCCGCGCGTCGACTTGCGGTGGCCGTTTGTTCAATATTCTCGACCTCGAACCCTCTATCGCCGATAAGCCAGACGCGACGCCATTGCGCATCACCGATGGCGTCCTCAAATTCGAAAATGTAGATTTTCGATACCCCGCCGGCGACGGCGACCAACGCACCCTGAGCGGCATAAGTCTTGAGGCCCGACCCGGCAAGACCATCGGCATAGTCGGTCCGCCTGGCAGCGGTAAAAGCACCATCGCGCAACTCATTGGCCGCTATTACGATGTGACGGGCGGCAGCGTCACCATCGATGGACAAGACATTCGCAACGTTAGCCTTGAATCGCTGCGCGCCAACGTTCGCATTGTCCAACAGGAGCCGTTCCTCTTCACCTCCAGCGTCAATCATAACGTCGCCTATGGCGACCCCTGGGCCGGACGAAGCGATATCGAACAATCCGCAGCGACCGCGCAGTTACATAACTACATATCCAACCTACCATCAGGATACGCCACCCTAGTTGGTGAACGCGGCGTTTCACTGTCAGGTGGTCAGCGCCAGCGAATGTCCATTGCGCGCGGCGTTCTATTGGACGGTGCGGTGCTGGTGTTCGACGATTCAACCGCGTCGATTGACGCGGCAACCGAGCAGCGTATCAAATCCGCCCTGAAGGATATTGTTAAAGAACGCGCCGTCATTATTATCGCGCATCGTTTGAGTTCGCTGATGCATGCAGATGAAATTTTGTTCCTTGAAGAAGGACGTATCGTTGAACGTGGCGACCACGATCAATTGCTGGCGCGATCCGGGCGTTATGCAGAACTATACAGTTTGCAAACGCGCCTGTCCGACACGGACGGGGAGAACTGAGCCGTGGCGAAAGCGACTCCCAGTCCAAAATCAAACCGACCGCCGTTGGCCGTTGTAGGCTCTCTGGTATCACAAGATGAAGATCTTTTCGGGCGAATATTTGACCGTTGGGTGGTGGGACGTCTGGGTGAGTATCTTCGTCCCTACCGCGCCCGCATCATCATCGCCATTGGCGCCGTGCTCGCCTTCACGCTCACCCAATTGGCAATTCCACTGATTATACGCGCCGCTATTGATGACGCCGTGGCGTCGGGTGGCGAGATTGCCGAAGGTGGCGCTCTTTTAAACATCTTAGTCGCTGTGTTCATTGGCGTCGTCGTGTTCAATTACATTGCCAACCACGTGCAAGAAACCATCGTCGGTAAAATCGCAGGACATCTACTGTTCGACTTACGCCGCGCGATGTATGCGCATTTACAAGTCGTATCGCTGTCCTTCATGGACAAAACCGAAGTGGGCCGGTTGATGTCCCGGCTGCAAGGCGACGTCAACGCGCTGCAGGAATTTCTTGAATCTTCCATATTTGCAATTGGCGATTTCGTTCTGTTGTTTGGCATTATTGCGGTTTTGTTAAGCCTGGATGCGCGTTTGGGCGCCATGACTTTGTCAGTGGTCCCTATATTATTTTTGGTCCGTATCATCTGGCTGCCGCTGGCCCGTCGTGCCTTTTTACGCGCCCGTGAAACCAGCAGCGCCACCAACGCAGCATTGGCCGAAAGCATTCACGGGGTCAGGGTTGTTCAGGAATTAACCCGCGAAGATGTCAATTTCGACCTGTTTGACGAAAAGGCGACCGATAACCTCAATTCTCATATCAGCGGTTCGAAATACACCAATGTGCTGATCCCCATCGTGGACGGGCTCACCGGCGCTGCAATGGCGATCATCGTGATCGTCGGCGGTGGCCTGGTGTTGGACCAGGCCCTCGACATCGGGGTGATGGTCGCTTTCTTGTTTTACGTACAACGCTTTTTCGATCCAATCCGATCCCTGACTATTCAATACTCCATCATGCAACGGGCCATGGCGGCCGGCCAACGCATCTTCGAAGTACTTGATGTCGAAGTCGAAGTTTCGAATAAATCGGACGCGCAGGACCCTAAGGAAATAGACGGGTCCATTGAATTCGAGAATGTTACGTTCGGGTATGTCGCCGATCAGCCCGTTCTGAAAAACATTTCGTTTCGCGTGGCTCCAGGCGAGACCGTTGCCCTAGTCGGTCCGACCGGATCTGGAAAAACCAGCACCATGTCTTTAACCCATCGTTTCTATGACGTCTGGGATGGGAGCATTCGGGTTGGCGGCCATGACGTGCGGGACCTTACGCAAGCTTCCCTGGGCCGCCACATCGCCATGGTGCTTCAAGAGCCCTATCTGTTTTCCGGTACGATCCTGGAAAATATTCGTTATGCGAAGCTGGAGGCCTCTCGGGACGCAATCATTGACGCAGCGAAAGCGGTTGGCGCACATGATTTCATCATGCGCCTAGGCGCGGGTTACGAGACGGAACTTGACCAGGGCGGCGGCAATTTATCCCTAGGACAGCGCCAATTGCTGAGTTTCGCGCGCGCTCTCGTCGCCGATGCCAAGATACTCATTCTCGACGAAGCGACTGCCAGCATCGACAGTTATACCGAACTTAATATTCAACGCGCCTTAGCGCGCTTGCTGGAAAACCGAACCGCCATGGTCATCGCGCACAGGTTGGCGACCATTCGCGGGGCCGACCGTATTATGGTCCTGCAGGATGGTGAAATCATCGAAACCGGGGACCACGCACATTTAATGGCGAGCGAGGGTCTCTATAGCCGCCTGTACCGGATGAACTATGCATCTTTCGACGACATACCAGATGACGTAGCGCGCACTCTAAGCGAAAGCAACGACGCGACTTAATCTGGCCTTTCAATAACTGCATCGAACCTGCCCCGCGACGCCTGCATGCAATCCACAACTCAGCGCCTCAGAAAATCGGATGAAAGTTAAACTGCTTTCAGCCAGCTCATGCGCCAGACACTCGTTCGACGTTCCAGAACAAAGCCCGGCAATTCGACGCCATACCGCATCGAGACCCGGTCGGTCACTCGCCTAAACACCTGATACGCGCCTGTGTCCTCAACCCTCCATAAGTAGGTGGACGTTAAAATTCGCAGATTGGTTTGATCTATTTTGTAAAGATGAGCAATGGGCCACGCAAAATGCTTGCAACTTTTCCGCCCCCAAGCCAAAGCGGCACTAACCGTGGTGCCCCACTAAATTATAATATTTTAAGATAACGATTAATTAACAAACAATTTAAAAGTTATTCAAACACAAAATATATCAATCATACTAGGCACATAATCATTCATCAGGGTTATTTTTTTACGTTTAATTCGCCCCCCTCCGCCATCTAAAACAAGTTCATGTTCGTACCGACCAAAAAACACATGCTGTGTTCGCGTGCGCGGAGAATAGACATGACAGGTCCATGCGGAATGCAAGATCATGGAATTTGGTGTCGAATTATCACCAAGCACTGCATTCGAGATGACATGCGTGGTGCGCGGCAATGGTGTTAACGATGGCGCCTGCCCTGATCTAATCCGCCAGACCCGGTCCGCCAGTCCAGCGCGAGATTTGAAAAAAAAGATCGAAATTTCTCGCTGAAAATTGCTAGTGAGCTCGTCGTCGTTGCGCCATGCAGGAGCCCAGAACTGACAGTCCTCGCAATACAACCCTAGCCATTCATCCCACAGCCGTTCATCGAGGAACCGGCTTTCGCGGTTAAGCAGATCAACACCGTCACCCAATAACAAATCAGAATCCACGCTCATTTTGCAACACCCGACAAACGCCGCGCCCATTCACGGTAAGCGGCGTGGTAGCATACTTCGTTTTGCACACCGTACGTGCTGTACAGGCTGTTTCGAGGATTAATCTTCAATTCATCGGCTGCCGGATTGCCACCATCACGAATCAACATCATGCCGCGTTCGAAACATTGCAGCCAATCATCAACCCCGCTGTCCAGCCCGGCTTGGCAATTTTCATAACACGCGGTGTCATCTGGCGTCGCCAAACCAGACACATTAAAAAAATCTTCATGCTGGCGAATACGCTTGGACCGGGGGGCATCGGCTTCCCCTACCGGTGCCAGGCAAAATAAATTCATTTCGGTTCGGTCGACAGCAAGCGGTGTGAAGGTGCGCAGGATTAAGGACGACGTGTCGGCCAATTGCAGATTGGGAAAGATCGTCAAATTGCGTTGCCGCAACATCCATTTTGCGCGAACCGGCCCCACCTTCCGGCGCAGCGCGTCAATTGCGCCATACACCGGTTGATCTTCTGGCGTTGGATGGTCGGCCCATAGAAGGGCATGGCCATTTTCTAACGTGAACATGCCTGCATCCATGGCGAATCGACTTTTAAAATCTGGCGATTTGACTTGTTTGTTCTCACTCTCTCCAGCGGTGCGTCGTTGCACGACCTTGGCGAAGCTTCTGTGCGTAGAGGTTAGATGATAGGCGTCAACACCGTTATCCAATTGGAATTTCCAATTGGCATCATAGGTATACCGGGAACGGCCTGGCACCAATTCCATCCCTTCGCTACCCTGGTCGAGTACCAAATCAATAAACACCCGGGCGTCGCCTAAATATTCCTCCAATGGCAAGACATCGGGCGAAAGGCTGGCGAACAGCAAGTCGCGATACGCTGCAAACCGCGCAACCGGTAGCAAATCATGATCCTTTGATTTAAATGACTCGGGATAATGCGCTGCTTCTTGGTCCTTTATGTCGATATTTTGGCCTTTGGAATCATACGCCCAGCCGTGATAATCACAGACATGAAACTGCGAATTACCACACTCGCTTTGACGCAGTGTCGCGCCACGATGTCGACAGGTGTTGTGGAAACAATGCAATCCGCCCTCGCCGTCGCGCGTCACCATGACGGGGCGTCGGCCAATTCGCGTGCAGTGGAAATCAAAGGGTTCCGGTAGCTGAGACTCTAAACAAACGAAAACCCACCCACCTTCGAAAATTGAGCGCATTTCCATTTCGAACAAACCCGGATCGCGAAATACATCTCGATGCATTTCGAACGTATTGGATTTAGGATCATCGCGAATATAGGCGTTGATATCAAAATTCCGCATCTTTCCCGCCTCTCAAAGCCAACACACCGCGCGAGCCCCGTTAAGGCACTGCAATCGCGCACGCAGGGTCTTTTACAAATAACGTCCGATAACATAGACTAACGCAGCTTCATGGGAAGGTAACGTTCATGACTACCACACATTTCAAAAATGTCGACTGGATCGTCGCGTGGGACAGTTCCACAGACTCCCACGCCTATTTAAACGGCGCTGATCTGGTTTTTAAAGACAATGAAATTTCCTTTATCGGCCCCTCCTATAACGGAGACAGCGACGTCGTGGTGGACGGAAAAGATCTTTGCCTGATACCAGGATTCGTCGACATTCACGCTCATCCCGCCAGCGAAGTGTATTTTCGCGGCCTGCGCGAAGACCATAGTGTTCCAGAACATTATATGACTGGGCTCTACGAACGCTCCTGCGTCTACGCTATCGATCAAGACGACAAACACCATGGCGCTGAAGTGTCTTACGCCGATTTAATGTTGAGCGGCGTCACCACCCTGGTCGATATCACCTTTCCTTACCCGGGTTGGACGGACGTTATGGCCCGCAGCGGACTGCGCATGTATGCCGCGCCTGGGTTCAACACGGCGACCTGGTATCGCGACAATCATCATCAGCTTAAATACGACGAAAACGAGGCCAAGGGTTGGCGTGATTTTGAAACCGCCTTGTCATTGATCGATGAATTGCGCGCGCATCCGTCAGGCCTGCTGAACGGCATCGTCTCGCCGGTGCAGATCGACAACAACACCAGCGACATTTTGGTCGCTAGCCGTGACGCTGCACGCGAACGGGGTTTGTTATGGACGACGCATGCGTCCCAATCCGTCGTCGAATTCAACATCATGGTCGAACGCCACGGCATAACGCCCATCCAATATCTCGACAAGCTAGGGGTGCTAGGGGAAGGCGCCATTCTCGGACATTCCATGTTGATCGACGATCACTCCTGGATTCGCTGGCATACGAAATTAGATTTAAAATTGTTGGGAGACAGTCACACGGCCGTCGCGCATTGCCCGACGCCGTTCATGCGCTATGGCACCATTCTGGAAAATTTAAACCGCTACCAGGACGCGGGCGTACGACTGGGCATTGGCACCGACACCCTGCCCCACAACTACATTGAAGACCTTCGTTACGCGGCGATCATGGCGCGAATCGCAGGACGTGACGGCAATATTGGTTCCACAGCGGATGTGTTTTACGCCGGGACGGCAGGCGGGGCGAAGGCGCTTATGCGCGATGATATCGGACGCCTTTCGGTGGGCGCAAAAGCCGACATTGTGGTCTTGGACCTGGACCATCCTTTGATGAAGCCCGGACGCGACCCCTTGGCGGCGCTCATCCATTCAGCGGCGGAGCGCGCGATCAAGGACGTTTATATCGATGGAAAGCAGGTCGTCAAAAACCACGAGGTGTTGACCTTGAACCGGATTGAAGCGGCAGGGCGTTTACGCGAAGGCCAGGCGCGAATGGAATCAGGCGCGCGGCAACGTGATTTCGCCGGGCGTTCGCATGAAGAGATCACTCCGCTGACGCTGCCAACGGTCGAGAGTTGAGGTCGGCTTTATGGGCGCGCTAGATGGTATAAAAGTTCTCGATCTCAGTCGTGTCCTGGCGGGCCCGTTTTGCGGGCAGATGCTGGCCGACAACGGTGCAGAAGTTATCAAGGTTGAAGCACCCGGCGGTGATCTCAATCGAACTTTCCCTTACGCTGTCGGCGATGGCCAAACATCCAACTGGCTTAGCGTCAATCGCGGAAAAAAAGACATCACGCTCAATTTAAAATCACCCAAGGCGCGCGATCTTCTCGACGCGCTGGTCGCCAAGATGGATGTGGTGATCCAAAGCTTTCTTCCAGACACGGCGGAGAAGCTGGGCGTTGGCTATGAACGGCTGCACGCCATCAACCCAAACCTCATTTATTGTTCGATTTCCGGGTATGGCGCAAAAGGACCACTCCGCAACAAGCCTGGTTACGACACTTTGGTCTCCGCCTATACCGGCCTATTCGCAATGACGGGGGAATCCGATCGCCCCCCGGTTCGACTCGGCGTCGCGGCGATCGACATGTCCACCGGCATGTTGGCCTATAGCGGCGTTGTCAGCGCGTTACTCGCGCGCGAGCATGGCGCGGGCGGTCAACGAGTCGACGCGTCATTATTAGAATCGGGCGTCACGTTGCTGGGTTATCAAGGCGTCGCTTGGACCGCCGGGAATGTTCTGGTTGAACGGGAAGGTGCCGGATTTTCCACGATCTCGCCCTATGGCGTTTACCGCGCTAGGGATGGTGAAATTTTGATCGGAGCACCGGCCCAAAATAAATGGCTTTTAGTGTGCGATGTGCTGGAGGCACCAGAATTAGCAACCGATGAGCGCTACGCATCAAACGAAAGTCGCTGTCGACATGATGCCGATTTACGCATCGACATGGAAGCGAAGCTCGTCGCCCAAGACGTCCACACCTGGCTGCCCCAGTTCGAAGCCGCAGGTGTGGCGACCGCGCCGATGAACACAATCGATCAGGTGTTGCAGGACGAGCAGGTGTTGGCCAACGACATGGTCGTTCCGGCAAAACGTCCCGACGGCACGACGGTCGATCTGTTGGGTCTGCCGTTCAAACTTTCCGGAACACCCGGCAAACCAGGTTCCGCACCACCGGAACCGGGTCAGCATAACGACTCGGTGTTCAGCAAGCTCCTCGGTCTATCTATTAGCGAGATAGAGGCATTGAAGGATGATGGCGCGATTTAGCCTCTCAATTCGTTAGTACGCATTTGCCGATGACCTTACGGTCAATGATGACCTGAAGCGCTTTGGCCACTTGATCCAATGGGTATGTGTGCGAGACATGCGGTTTTAATTTTCCGGCTTTCGCCCATTCCATTAAGACCTTTAAATTCGCCGCTGCGGTTTCCGGTTCGAATTCGTTGAACCCACCCATCCGAACGCCTACCGCCGACGCGCCCTTGATCAACAAGTGATTGGTCTTCGCCAAGGACGGACCGCCACCCACAAAGCCAAGGATAAGAATTCGCGCTCCCCAATTCAAACATCGCATGGATTCGTCGAACACCCCCGCTCCGACCGGGTCGTAAATCACATCAGCGCCGCGCCCATCGGTCAACTCTTTGACCTTGTCGCGGAACCCGTCGGTATAGTTAATAATGTGGTCCGCGCCGTTGGCCTCCACCACCGCAAGCTTGTTATCCGAACTCGCCGTTGCGATGACCGTTGCGCCCAATATTTTGCCAATTTGTACAGCAGCAAGCCCGATTCCGCCCGCCGCCCCATGCACCAACAGGGTCTCGCCGGATTGCAACCGACCGCGCTGAACTAGTGAGTGATAAGCCGTGCTGTAGGCGGACCGAAACCCCGCTGCTTGAATCAATTCCATGTTGGCGGGTACGGGCAAAGCGTGATCAGCCGGAATCGTCGCCTGTTCCGCAAACGCCCCAGTCGAATGGCGGGTCATCACTTTGTCGCCGACCTTGAACCTATCCACCTCGGACCCAACGGCGACAATCTCGCCCGCCGCTTCCCCCCCCGGAATAAAGGGCAACGCCGGCTTGGTCTGGTATTCCCCGGCGGCCATCAGTACGTCGACAAATTGCGCGCCCCGCGCCGACAACGCGACCTTGATTTCCCCGGGACCCGGTTCGAGTGAGTCCGGCAATTCGCGCATCACTAAATCACTCGGCAGGCCCAATTTTTCACAAACGATGGCTCGCATAGATTTTTCCCTTCGATTAAATCCTAAATTTTTCGACACAATTGTAGCAACGGCTTGACGCTCGACTGGTTCTCCAGATCCTCTATAAATTCAATGATGGCGCGCGCGGTCGTCTCGCCGACGACGGGAATGGCCTGCCCCAGGAACTTGTCGCACACCGTCGCTTCGTCCATCGGTCGATCGACATCTCCTAACGGAATTTCCTCGACAGCGTCAATTACATCTCCGTTGGTGAATTTAACTTCAATGGCACCGGGACGCCCTGACGGAAACTGTCCTTCGAAAGATGGTTCGCCGATAGCGTCCACCAACATCGTTAATCGCATAACGTCTTCGTCCAGAAACCGGTTTTCAGAAAACTGTGCATCGGTTAGCTCGCCATCGCATAACGCCATCGCGACACAAGACGGTAAACTGTGGTCAGCCGTTTCCCTGTTCATTGGCTGGAATTTATTAGGATCGGCAATGCGGCCTAAGGCGTCTTGTTTTACCCGAGCGCGGATCTGCTGGATTTCATCCAACCGATGCTTGGCACCTTCATGCAACCGAACCGCTGCTGCTATCGGCGCCTGAAGGGCGAATTGTGCTGGAAACTGCTTTAAACTTACGCCTTCGATCCGATAAAAATTTTGATCCAAGGCGTAATCGTCTATGTTGGCGCCAGATTGCTCAAACAGCCCTTCATAGACCGCCAAGGGTCCCGTGAACCCCGCCGCTGCCAGACGTGCTGCGGACACACCTTCGGACGCGCTCAAGGGATACGCCGCCGCTTTGGCCATGCTTAGTTCGCCACTGGCCAATACACTAAGCGTTAAATGGCGGAATCCTCCGAGCGCACCACCCTGCGCCATGACCACCCTGGATTGCCCCCACGCCTTGCCCGCGACCAAGGGTGCCACAAATCCTGCCGCGCTGGCGTGATGCCCCCCGATATCCCGGAAGCTAAAGGCATCGCACAAACGAATTTGCATCTCGTACCCCGCGACAATCGCCTCGATCAACCTTTTTCCATTCCCATTCACCTCTTCCACGCAAGCCAGCGCGACGGTGATATTTTCCGCCGGATGGCAAATATCCCGCGACCAATATACATCCATGAAGTCTAGATACCGGACCATCGCGCCATTGACGATTACCGCCCCTTCGGTGGTGACGCGCCGTCCATCGCCTAGACATGTCGCACCCAGCGCGCCAGGCACTACATCCGGCGCAAGATTGCGCAACAGCGCGACCGGCTTCGCCTCAACCCCACCCAAGGCACAACCCAGCGTGTCCAGCACTAAACGTTTAACCATCGCAATCGTGGATACAGGCAAGCGTGAAATTGATATATCGTCAACAAATCCGGCGATTTTTTCCGCCAGAAACGGTTCGGTCATTAGTTCTATCCTCTCGAAAATTGACCTAACTATGCCGGGGACCGATCTCAGAAAACACCCATAAGGCGGCTGTTTTTTTATTCAGCGCCGCGCTTTGCTGTCGTCGCGACCTTGTCTCATTAAGTTTTAGTATGACGTCGCCCGGCGCATCGGCTTCCACTTCGTACAAAGCCAAAAATTTGTGTGGGCATTTCAAACCTACTTCATCGGAAAGCTCAAAGCGTTGACCCGACATCCACCCGGTGGACTTTAGAACTTCATCAATATGGAGGTTTTCGTAGTAGTTGTTAAATTCGTCTTCATTTCCTTCGGTCGGCTCGGTCAGCACTGCAACAATATGTTTCATGAGTTTCCTCGTGTATTCGATTTAGGAATTTCCTAACATTGCCTTATGAAGCCCGAGTCGCAACGGGAAATCGATGCTCAATTTGCAGGTAAGAAACAGTGAAAATCGAAAGGATCGAAGCTTTCCAAGTGCAATGGTCGCCTGCCGACACGCCCGCCCAGCGCAGCGCCTTTGTTCGTATCTGGACCGATGACGGCCACCACGGTATTGGCGAAGCGTCCCCCATGATGGGCGGGCTGGCTTCGCTTGGCGTCATCATCAACGATATTGCACCCACACTGATTGGTGCCGACCCTTTGGATCACGCGGTGATACAAGACCGGCTGATGCATGGCCACCTTGTGAAGCTCGGCCCCGACGGCGCGCTTACGGGCGCTTTGGCCGCCATCGATATCGCGCTCTGGGATTTGAAGGGCAAGCTCTTCAATCTCCCTATCTACAAACTGTTAGGCGGCGCCTGGCGAACCGATTTACCGTTTTACGCTTCCATTGGCGGCAATGGCGCCGAACGCAGCCTGGATGATGTTTTACGCCACATAGAAAGACGATTGGAGGACAAACCTTCCGCCATAAAAATTCGGTTCGACAACCCCCGCGTCAATCTAGACGCTGACATTTCCGATCATCTGGCGAAAGCGCGCGCGGTACGCAAATTGGTCGGCGACGACTTCCCCCTCGCCTTCGATTCAAACAACGGGTATTCAAGCGGCGGCGCCATGCAAGTCGGGCGAGTTTTGGAGGAGCTGGGTTATTGGTGGTTCGAAGAACCGGTCCAGCATTTCCACATCAAGGCGACAGGAGAAATCGCGCAACGGCTATCCATAACCGTATCCGCAGGTGAACAGACCTACACGACCGGCGGACTTGTCGAATTGATCAATGCTGGGGTTCGCATGATCCAACCGGACATCATCAAAATGGGCGGCATCACCGGGTTGCTGAGGTGCGCGGCGTTGGCGCAGGCGCACGGGGTGGAACTCGTCTCCCACCAAACCCAGCCCATGATCGGACATTTGGCGAACCTGCATGTCTGCGCAGCCCAACTGCACCTCACCAAGCCCTGCGAATGGAACGATCCTACCGATCGTATGCACGCGATCTTCGATGAACCACCCCTGCCAAAGGATGGCAAATTTCATCTGTCCGACAGACCAGGCCTGGGCATTGATTTCATTGAAGACGAGCTAACCAAACGCCGAATTGACGTATGAAAGTAGGATATAACGCATGACATTTATCAACGCAGATCGCGCGCCTTATTCGCCGATCGTTACGCGCCCCAAAATCATTTGGCCCGACAACGCCAAGGTCGCACTGTGGGTCGTGCCAAATATCGAACATTACGAATACCTGCCGTCGTCTCAGCGCACGCGAAACCCATGGCCACGCACTCCGCATCCCGACGTCATCGGCTATGGCAGCAAGGATTACGGTAACCGTGTCGGCGTATGGCGTATGATCGAGACCATGGATAAGTACGACGTTCGCGGCACTGTTTCGCTGAACATGGCGAATTTTGTGCACTATCCCGAAATCATGCGCGCCAGCGAAGAACGTAATTGGAGCATCCTATGCCACGGGCTGTACAATACGCGCTACCATTGGAATTACAGCGAGGACGAAGAACGCAAGGCGATAAAGGAATGCGTCGATCTGTATCGTGAATTAACCGGACGTATGTTGCAGGGTTGGTTTTCGCCCGCCGTGTCCAACACGCTAAGAACGCCGGACCTCGTGGCCGAAGCAGGTATAAAATATTACACCGACTGGTATCACGACGATCAACCCTTGCCGATGAAAGTGCGGTCTGGAAGTTTGGTCACGGTTCCCTACTCCATGGACCTTAACGATTCCGCGCTGTATCTGAAACAGCATGAAAGTCTCGATTTCCTGGAAATGATCCGCGACACCTTTGACACCCTTTACGCCGAAGCGGAAGCCGATGGCAGTGGTCGGGTCCTGTGTATCGCCCTGCACCCTTATCTCATGGGACAGCCCCATCGCATCGGTCATTTGGACGAGGCCTTGAAGTACGTCCTGTCCCATGACGGCGTTTGGAACACCACGGGCGAAGATATCGCCGACTGGTATCTTGAACATTGCGGTGATCATCTCACTGCACATTTGGATGCCGCACAATTGGACGGGAGCGCTTAATATGACGATTCCAGCACCTGGTATGGACCATGACTTGTATCGCTACTCACCCCTGCCTGAACGCCCCGTTCTGAAATGGCCCAGCGGTGCCCGCGTCGCGTCCTGGGTATTGCTGCATTTGGAATATTGGGAATTGGAACCGCCCGAAGGCACCCATCGCGATACCAGATTCCAAGGATCGCGCGGCGATTATTTTCCGGAATACCGATATTTCACGCAGCGCGAATATGGAAACCGGATTGGTATTTTTCGCATTCTCGACCTTCTCGACAAGCATGGGTTAAAAGCCACAGTCGCGGTCAATGCAAGCGCCTGTGATCGCTATCCCAATTTGATCGAAGAATGCGCCCAGCGCGGGTATGAATTTGCCGCCCACGGCGAATATCAAAGCCGCATGATCACCAGCAATATGAGCGAAGCGGAAGAGCGCCGCACCATCGATGTCACGACCACAACCGTCGAAGCCGCGACAGGAACGCGTCCCACCGGTTGGCTGGGTCCAGATTCCGGTGAATCCCCTAATACTCCACAATACCTTGCTGATGCAGGCTATGACTATTTGATGGATTGGCCGAATGACGATCAACCTTATTTGATGACGACAAGGCCAAATTTAGTGTCCGTTCCCAATCAAATGGAATGGGACGACGTCCAGAATCTATGGGTGCGACATGTTCCGAATTCGCGCTATCCATCCCTGGTTGGAAACGCGTTTCGCACCCTCCACGCAGAAGGAAAAGAATCAGGTCGTTTATTTGGATTATCACTTCACCCTTGGGTAATAGGGCAACCACACCGTATCAAATTTTTAGCCCAAGCGCTTGAAGACATCTGTGCGTACGACGAGGTTTGGCAAGCGACTGCCGGGGAAATATCCCAGCATTATAGGTCACTTAACCCGCAACCCTAAACCTTTAAAAGAAGTCGATGGTGAACTTATCACGATAGTTGCAAATTGTAGCTTTCAATACATTACTGGTTAGCGCATTCCCGAATTGATTAAAACGCTACGCTTCATCGAAAGTAAAATATTGTCGATGATAGATTTCTGGGACAGCCTCGAACCATTCCAGGACCTCACGATGCCCGCCGAACCGGGGGTGACGCCCGAAGAAGATGGCTCGTTGAATGGCCTGCGATGGAAGGTCAGGGCCTAAGTCATGACGGCATCGACGCCTTGTTTGTTTAAGTCCGTGTTTCGAGAGGGGTGACAGCGCCATCATGCGCCCTTAAGGTCGCGACATGACTGAAGACATAAGCACCCATGACGCCGAAGACGACTCGCGCAATGCGGATTTGAATCTTTATGTGAATGGCGAAATTGTACATCGGGACGATGCCAAAGTGTCGGTATACGATTCTGGATTTCTGCTTGGAGACGGCGTATGGGAAGGCCTCCGCCTCTACAATGGAAAATGGACGTTCCTCAATGAACATATGGAGCGCCTATTCGAAGCCGCCAAAGCTATAGACTTAGACATCGGCAAGACACGCACCGAACTTATCGTCGCGCTAAACGAAACCGCTGCCGCCAATGACATGGCCGATGGCGTTCACGCTCGATTAATGGTCACCCGGGGCGTAAAATCGAAACCGTTTCAGGACCCACGCCTGTCCAAATCCGGTCCCACTATCGTCATAATTATGGAATTCAGTTCACCTGTTACGGGGCGCGCCCTACGACTGCATACGACGCCCTTCCATCGCGGCCTGCCTTTGACCCAAGACCCGAAGCTAAATTCTCATTCCAAACTTAACTGCATTCTGGCCGGTATTCATGCACAAAAGGCGGGAGCCGATGAGGCGCTAATGTTGGACCCGCAGGGATTCGTCAACACGACAAATTCCTGTAATTTTTTCATTGTCAGAAAAGAAGAGGTTTGGACCTCGAACGGGGATTATTGCATGAACGGCATCACACGCCGGAAGACAATTGAATTATGCCGCGCCAATGACATTTCTGTCACCGAACGGAATTTCTCGCTCGTCGATACTTATGGCGCGGACGAAGCCTTCATCACCGGAACCTTCGGTGCGCAAACGCCGGTATGCGAAATAGATGGACGCCCAATCGGTGATGGCGGGGCAGGTCCCGTAACGCAACGTCTGCAGCAACTCTATAAGACACTCGTGTCGTAACTTTGCCGAAAAATATCGCCATGTGGTCTGGGCCGCGCAATCTTTCCACGGCCATGATGCGCAGCTTCGAAAATCGCACTGACTGTTCCGTATGGGACGAACCATTCTACATCCCCTTTCTATTAGAAACCGGCATCAACCATCCGATGCGGGATGTGGTAGTCACCAAAGGCATTCGAGACCCGGATGTCGTCATAGAACAATGTTTGGGACTAGCCCCCAATAACGCACCTGTCTTCTATCAAAAACATATGACCCATCACATGCTCCCGACGTTCAAACGGGATTGGATCAAAGACGTCATCAATGTCTTTCTCATTCGCGCGCCGGAATTCGTCGTTGCCAGCTACGCGAAGAAACGTGAAAGCGCGACGTTGAACGACATTGGCTTCGTGGAGCAAAAGGAATTATTCGACCAGGTTAGCGACCGCTTAGGCATGGCCCCGGTCGTCGTCGACGCCACCGACATACAATCCAACCCTAAAGCGATGTTAACCAGGCTGTGCGGCGCCATCGACTTGCCTTTCGACGACGCAATGCTGAACTGGCCGGAAGGGCGGCGGGATAGCGACGGCGCTTGGGGGCCCCATTGGTATAATGCGGTGATTGCAAGCACGGGTTTCGCGCCGCCGCACACTGAATGGCCCAACTTAACCGATGACGCCCTGCGTCTTGCCGATTCCGCCCGGCCTTATTACGAAGCCCTGCAGCCGTTTGCGCTGTCACTTTGAGTTGACCTTACTCGTAAGGCAGCCCGATATAATTTTCCGCCAGCGCTGTCATCGCGGCCTTGGACGAAAACAAATACTCCAATTCGGATTCTTGAATGCGCCGGTCGAAGGCACCGTGTTCGGGGAGACGATGCAGAAGCTGCGTCATCCACCAGGAAAACCGTTCGGCCTTCCATACCCGCCGCAACGCTATTTTCGAATAATTAGTTAATCCCTGCTCATCGCCTCGATCATAAAAATGAATCAACCCTTGCGACAAATAATGAATATCCGAGGCCGCTAAATTAAGCCCCTTGGCGCCTGTTGGCGGGACAATATGCGCGGCGTCCCCGGCCAGGAAAAGCCGTCCATATCGCATAGGCTCCACAACGAAACTACGCAACGGCGCAACGCTCTTTTCTACCAATGGTCCCGTGATGATAGACGCTGCGGCGTCTTCCGGAAGGCGCGCCTTGAGTTCTTCCCAAAACCTTTCATCCGGCCATTCATCCGGGTCTTCATCCACGGCGCATTGCACATAGTATCGGCTCAGGATTGACGAACGCTGGGAACACAACGCAAATCCCCGGTCATGGCGGACATACAAATTTTCATGGGATATGGGCGGCGTTTTCGAAAGGATACCCAACCAGCCAATTGGATAAACACGCTCAAAGGTCTTCAGAACCAACTCTGGAATTGCGGACCGGCTGACGCCATGGAATCCATCACATCCGACGATAAAATCACAATCGACCCGGTGAATTCCATCGTTTTTTTCATAGGTTAGATACGGCGCATCGGACTCGACATTATGCGGCGTCACATTGTCTGCTTCTTCGATGACCACACCGCTCATCGCGTCGCGCGCCTCATATAAATCGCGGGTCACTTCTGTTTGGCCATATACCGTCACCACGCCGCCACCGGTGAGTCCTGCCATATCAATGCGATGGCGTCGGCCCGAAAACGCAATATCGAACCCTTCGTGGGTTTGGGATTCTCTGTCCAACCGGGCGCCAACACCCGCTTCATGCAACAGGCCAACCGTCCCTTGTTCCAGCACCCCCGCGCGTATACGGGCCAGCACATAATCACGGCTCTGACGTTCAAGCACGACGCTTGAAATGCCCTTTAAATGAAGGAGTTGTGACAACAGAAGGCCCGCAGGGCCGCCGCCTATAACGCCAACTTGCGTGCGAGTTATTGACACACTGAAATTCCCTCTAACTCAAGTAAAATTCGGCCCCACATTCACCTGCCAGTTTCGCCAACGCGGCGCGCAGCCCCGGCGGCATGGGGATACCTGTTTTCGCTCGTTCTTCTTCGATCATATCCTCCGGTTCGCCTGCTACCAACACCGGCTGGCTCGGATCAATCGGCGTGGTGGCGTGCAGATCATCGATCAATTGATCCGTTGTTTCCTCGAATTGTCCCGCTTCCCGAAAGAAAACCGGGTTTATGGCAATAAAAAAGTGCCCAAGCTCCATCGTTCCTGGCGTGCGTTTGCCATGGTTCGGCGACATCACGAAACTGGCGCCGGTAAAACAACACGACATGATCTCCACCATCGCGCCCAATCCATAGCCTTTGTGGTTGCCCAGTTCCCGCGTGCCGCCCAGCGAAGTCATGTTCAGCCCGTTCCGGTATTCGGCAGAATCTGTTACCGCCTGACCGTCCCGGTCCAATGCCCAGCCCAACGGCAACTCCTGACCTTCAACAGCCTTATTGCGGATTTTACCGCTTGCGACGGTCGAAGTCGCCATGTCCAGATTAAATGGCTTGTTGCGCTTGGTCGGCGCGGTGAACGCAATCGGATTCGTTCCTAACGCGCCTTCCGCCGCCAAAGCCGGCACCACGCGAGGCGCGGACGTCCCCGTTGTCGCAAACCCCACCAATCCTTCGCGCGCTGCCATGCGGCTGTAATACCCAGCCGCGCCGTAATGGGCGGAATTACGCACCGCGACAGATCCCAAACCAACTTTCTTCGCCTTTTCAATCGCCATTTGCATAGCCCGATGTGCCGCCGGGTAGCCTAAACATCCGCCCGCATCCAATAGCGCCGTCGCCGGGTTATCGCGCACGACCGTGATAGCACCGTCCAGCGTGACCCAATTATTGGTCTGCCGTTCATGGTAGTTTGGAATACAGGCGATGCCGTGCGTGTCGATCCCGCGCATGTCCGCGTCCGTCATGATGGCCGCGGTAATCGCCACGTAATCATCCGGCATGCCAAACGCAATCAAAAACGCAGCCGTTTGTTTTTCAATAATCTCAGCGGGGTAATGCTTGATATCATCCGTCATCATTCTACCCCTTACACCAATACAAACGCGGCGTTAGATTGCCGTGCGATTTCCTGAATTTGGCTACGCAGCCCTGGTGGTATCGGTATGCCGGTAGATTTACGCTCGGCGCGTACGATATTTTCTGGCTCGCCCGCTACCATGACCGGGTGTTCGGGGTCGAGCGGTTTGGTCGCGTGCAGCATATCGATCAACTCATCGGTCGAGGCTTCAAATTCACCCTCTTCGCGAAATTGCGTCGGATCAATAGCCAAAAAGAAATGCCCTATCTCCATCGATCCCGGCTTGTTACTCCCATGGTTCGGTGAGGTGTCGAGGCTGGCACCGGAAAAGCTCGCCGACAAAATCTCCACCATCGTGGCCAATCCATAGCCCTTGTGGCTGCCCAAGTCCCGCGTGCCACCTAATGGCGTCTGAGTACCGCCCCGGGAGATATAAACTTCCGGGTCATCCGACGGGTTCCCATCGGCGTCGCTGGCCCACCCCAGGGGCAATCGCTGGCCTTCATTCCATTTGTTGCGAATTTTGCCCGCTGCCACCGTCGTCGTCGCCATATCAAGGCTGAACGCCTCATGCCGCTTCGTTGGCGCGGCGAACGCGATGGGGTTGGTCGATAGCTTGCCGTCCTTGCCAAAGGTCGGCGCGGTGCGTGGCCCGGACCCGTTGGTTGTCGCAATCCCCACCAGCCCCGCCGCCGCCATCAACCGCGTGTAAAACCCCGTCGCGCCAAAATGCGCCGATTCCCGAACCGCCACGGCGGCCATGCCCATCACCTTTGCCTTGTCGATGCACATCTTTGTCGCCAGCAGCGAAGGCACATACCCAAGCCCCCCGCCTGCATCTATCAACGCCGTCGTGGGCGTCTCCGTCACAACGTTGATGTCGGTGTCCAGCGTAATGACGTTGCGGCGCCGCCGGTCGTCATAGGGGGGCAACATGGAAATGCCATGGGTGTCGATTCCGCATGCGTCCGCGTCCGCCATCACCTCAGCGGTCGCAGCCACATGCTCTGGCTTCATCCCCCACGCCGTTAAAATTGACGCAATCTGTTCCTGAACCACCGCTTGCGGCGCCCACAAAACATCATTCTCATCTAAACGATGGCTCAAAGTTCTCTCCTGGAAAAAACGTGGTAGGACTTAGAAAACGTCTAAATCCTTAGCATGGCATAGGGTCGGTTAGCAAAGGTGGGGGCGGCATGAACGGGTCGATCTGATTCTTTATTTTTCTTGTGGGATACCGACACCTGTGTCCTGCAAAGTCATAGTTAAGGTGTTGTTCAAGCTCATCAAGCGGCCTTTCGCCGCGAATAGCGGCAAGAGCAACCTTCGATTTGAAAGTAGGTGTGCGATTGCGCCGGGGCGTCGTGTCATGTCGGCTATCCTGTTGAGGCCAATTTATGCCCGTTACAGGTCGAAAACCCACCTATCTCAGGGCTCAGATTTCCCGAGCCACTTTTCCTTCCATCAATCCAAATTCCCTGGACAGTAATTCGTAACTTTTGCGCCGTACGTTTTCATCATGGGCCCAGGTGACAATCGCTATTTCATCAACGCCAAGTTGGGCACCCAAGTCACGAATGCGTGAGGCGACGTCGGGCGCGGTTCCGACAAAGGATTTCTTATGGTTTGCATCGATGATCTTGGCGTCCGTCGCGGAATATTGATGCCCTGCCAGTGATTCCGGCGATGGGAACGCCGTGAACTGGCCCCTGTCGCGATGTAATTGCCAGTGCGCCCGCGCGCTGAAATGGAAATGCGCTTCTTCGTCCGTGTCTGCCGCCAGCGCCCAGACACAAATGCCTGATACTGGTTCCGGATGGCGCTCGCTGGGCTGATAACCATCACGGTACATCGTAAGCGCTTCCTGGCCACCGCGCCCATCGGTGAAGAACCATGCAAAGCTATAGGGTATGCCCAAATGAGCGCCCACCTGCGCACCATAGGCGGAACTGCCAAGAATCCATAGTTCCGGCGCGGTGTCGCCTTGGGGCTGGGCCTGAACCATTCCAAACGGGTGGTTATCCCGCAGCGGGTCGCCCTGCACCCAGTCCCGTAAATCGATCACATCGGATGGAAATTGTTCTGGCCGCTCGGCGGCCTGCGGGTTGAGAGCATAGGCCGTGCGACCATCGGAGCCCGGAGCCCGCCCCAACCCGAGGTCGATCCGACCTGGCCCCAAGGCGTCCAGCACGCGGAACTGTTCCGCCACCTTCAATGGCGCGTAATGTGGCAACATGATTCCGGCGCTGCCAACGCGGATGCGCATGGTATTGGTCACGATGGCCGCAATCAAAATTTCTGGTGCGGTCCCTACAATCGTCGGGTGGCTGTGATGTTCCGACACCCAGAATCGATGGTAACCGAGGTCTTCACAGTGTTCGGCCATCTCAACGGTGTCTCGGATGGCAGCACCTTGGGAGCGGCCTTCCATAGCAATGGATTGATCTAAAACTGAATAACGCACAAAAGGATCCTTATGGAATGTCGATGTCCATCAACGGGATAAATTGCTGTCCGCCATGGCCGTCGGAATCGCCGATATCACCCTGGGTGATGGGCCGCGGAAGCGACGCCTTTATGGCAAGGGCGGTGTCGCAATAGAAGAACATGACCTTGTTTTCCGAGAGGCCATATTTCTCGGCGACAACCGCGCGCGAAAGGGCTCCAGACTCCTTGACCCGTTCATACACCGATAGATCGTCGAACATAATGTCAATTGTCAGCATGAACGGCCCGGCATTCTTGCTTCGCATCAAACTGGCGATGTCGGCGAGTTTATCCATGATTGATGTTCCCTCCTAAGCCGAAAGATCGTGATATTCGATGGGAAACATTTCTAGCGGGGATTCGGGTAAAACCACATGGTTGATGTTAAACCGCGCCACGGGACCACGTTCCAGATAAGACGGGTTGTACGGCGTCGCCAGACCGGTAATCAAGCCATGCCATTCCGGGATCGGCAAATGAAGTGCCTGATGGCGATAAATTCCGGAGAGATCGTTCGCCAAAGACTGGGTTTTCGCCGTAATCTCACACACTAGACACAGCTCGTGCGAGGTAATTTCCTTCACCGGCTCCAAGGTGCCCATGGTGCCGTCCTTGCCATAGGTGCGAAAATTAATGAAATAATCGTCCGATGACAGTGTGTCGCCGTAGACCATCTCAAACCGCGCCGCCAGTTTTTCCTTCAACCGCGCCAGCCAATCGTCAAACTGGCGGATCATGAACGGATCGCGGATAGACCCGATTGTCACACTCTGATAGCCCGCAATTTCCGCCCCCTCCAGTTTCACCGTATAGGTGTTGGCGGGAAGAAAGCGGCTGCCGCGCACGCGCACGCTGCGCTCGTCCAACGCTTCATAGGTTGCCTCGCTGATCTCCAAGGTTCCCGAACATTCCTTCAATTCAAACGGGTCGGCATTTTCGTACAGCGAATGTGACGCGATGCTTTGCGGCGTACAGCGTATTTCCGGATCACCGGCGAAAATATCGAAGTGATCTTCACGAATGATCGCCATCATGCAATCGGGCGTTTTGCGCTGAGTCGCAGCTGCGTTGCCACACTCTAAAATTTTGGCAGCGTGCCAGCTTGGGCCCTCTGGCGCACCGAGCATCATCGCCCGACTGGCGAAGATGGCGGTGTCGCTGGCACGGCCGCATAACACAACATCCGCGCCACCTTCCAACGCCTCTTGAAACGGTTCGGCGCCCGCCATCCCGACAATGTGTTCCGAACCATCGATGACTGCCTCGTCGAATTTGGGCGGGTTGTCGAGCGGATGCACCTTGCCTTCGCGTAGTTTGGCTTTTAGGTATTCGAAATCCTGTTCGCAATGCACCAGGGCAACGCGCAGCGACAGTCCTTCTTCCGTGACGATTTCCTTGAGCAGCCCAAACATGGTCCGCAACTGGATATCGCCTCCCGCTGTTCCGCACGACCCGATAAGCACCGGGATATTATTCTGGCACCCACCTTTGACCATGATTCGTAAATCACGCTTAATCGACGGCAGAGGAAACGCGGTTTTACCGGTCGCGAGATAATATGGTCCCGCGTCCGTAGACCCCGCGTCACATCCGATGAAATCAGGGTTCATCGCCATCATCCGATTAAACGAATCTTCAACAAAACCTGATCCCAGGACCCCCGTTGGCGCAAGCGCCTTAACTTCGACAAAGTCCGTCAAGAAATGGCCTCCGGCACCTTCGTGTAATCATCGTCGCTGACCTTTTCAAACCAATCCGTACCGGCGCCGTCATCGCTGGTTTCCGACATTGCCAGATGGGTGAACATCCGGTCTGGCGCGGATCCGTGCCAATGGCGGGTATCCGGTGGAATGCAAGCTGTGTCGCCGGGGTGTAGTTCCTGCACCTGTTCTCCTTCAAGCTGCACTCGCCCAATACCCGTAACGCAGTACAAAGTTTGGCCTACCGGATGGGAATGCCACGCGGTCCGCCCACCGGGCAGGAAGGTGACATTGGTGGCGCGCATCCGCGACGGCGCCACGCCAACTAGAACAGGGTCCTGTAACACCTGTCCGGTAAAATTAGCTTCAGGCGCCGCTTTGGTGGGTCGTGCATTCGCTCGCTTGATCTCCATCACCCTCTCCCTGTTTTATTTTCGTTTATTTATTCTGATGGAGCCAAATCCAGCCGCGCCACAATCCCTTCCAGCTCCGGCGATGCCGCCGGGTAGCGCTGCAGCACCTTTGGATCATGCCCCGGCACGATGTGCTGATAGGACGGAACCAGTTTTCGCAAATTTCTGAAACCTTCCAGCATCAAAAACTGATCTTCATGATTCATGAAAGACGAACCGCCTTCAATGCTTTCATAATAATGCGCCGCGTCCGACGCCACGACCACCCAGCCACGTTTTGTGTGCACGCGGACCGATTGCAGCCCACGTGTGTGTCCTGGCATATGATGCACGGAAACACCCGGCGCAATCTCCTCATCTCCATCATGAAACAGAACCCGGTCGCCATAGACCGCCGTCACCATTTCATTCACCTCACTCAACACGAAAGAATGCCGCAGCCCCGGATGGGTCATTGCGCGGCCCGTGACATAGGCCATTTCCGAATCCTGAATGTGGAAGGTCGCCTTCGGGAACAGGCCCAGGTTGCCTGAATGATCATAATGCATATGTGTGATGACAAGGTCTTCAACATCCGCGGCCTCAACGCCTATCAAACGCATACCGTCGGTCGGGCATCGTAGAAAATTTCGTCCGCGCTTCTCGCCTTCGGCCTGATTATAGCCAACATCTACAACGATGGTGCGGTCTTCATTCCGAATGACCCAGACAAAATAATCCATGCCCAACGGGCCCTCGTGCGGGTCGCCATGCATAAAAATCGTGCCGCGCGTTCCCACCCGGTCGCCATATTTTATTGCATAGATTTCGTATTCGGGCGTCGCCATTGCAAATTTCTCCCAGCGTGAATTGTCTTGTGGCACCATTGTACTCGGCCCAACAGGACAAACAATTCAAGCTTTCTATTTAAAAAACTGAAATCTGGACGCGCCAATTTATCAGCGTTACGGTTACATTTGCACGACACAGGATGAAGCTCATGCAGATAGATTTCACAGGAAAATCCGTTTTGGTCACTGGTGCAGTTGGGGGTATAGGAAGAACCATCGCGCATAGCTTTGCTGCGCGTGGCGCGATTGTCTTCGCTACCGATATCCTAGCCGATGGCCTGAGCGAAACCGTCGCCAGCGCGGCGCCAACTAATGGCGGGACCATCGTCGCTAGGCCGTTGGACATTACTGATTTTGCGGCTGTATCTGGCTTGGTAAGCGAAATAGAGGGCACTTCAAACCGCGGCCAGATCGATATTGCCGTGCATGCCGCAGGCGGAGTTAAGGGGCAAACCGCACAATTCATCGAAGACGTCTCCAGCGAAGAGTGGGCGTCTATTTTTGAGGTCAACGTGAACGGCGCTTTCAATGTTGTCAAATCGGTGACGCCCGGCATGAAACGTGAGAGTAAGGGCGAGATTGTCATAATTTCCAGCCCCGCCGGATTGCGCACCAGCCGCACAGGGATCCAAAGCTACGCCATGTCAAAAGCCGGACAAATAGGTCTGGTACGACAATTAGCACAGGAATTGGGGCCATTTGGCATTCGCATTAACGCCGTCGCACCGGGTTTCATCGCCTCCAATCCCGATGCGCAAAAGCAGTGGAATTCCTATGGCAAAGATGGTCAGGCAGCGTTGGTGGAAAGCATCGCTTTACGCCGCCTCGCCCGTCCGGAAGATATTGCGCACGCGGTCATGTTTTTGGCATCCGATTTTGCTGGTTTTATCACCGGCCAGACCGTGCCCGTCAACGGGTCACCATAGCGGTGTCACATCGGCGTCAGGAGTTCCACCACGGCGTATCTGAGAACGACCGCATGTCTATTTCCTGTGTCCAAGTAGAGCGGTGTTGCTGGGCGATATGGAAATAAGTGTCGGCAATCTTCTCCGGCAACATAAGCCCGTCATGGTTGCCACCGCGCGACTCCCGAAGCTGCGCGAAACGCTCCGGACCCAGCATTTTCCCTAGCGTGTCAGGCGCATCCACGGATCCGTCTATCAGAATATGCGCGATGTGAACGCCCTTGGGTCCAAATTCCGCGTTTAACGTCTGGCACAACATACGCCGTCCGCCCATTGCCGCCGCGTGAGAATGCTGCCCCTTGTTGCCGCGAACCGCCGCCGTCGCCGAGGTCACAAGGATCGTTCCCTTGCCGTGTTCCTCCATAAGGGGGCACACGGCGGAAGCGGTGCGAAATAAGCCGAAGGTCGCTAGACGCCACCCCATTTCAAAGGCCTTATACCGGGTGTCCGCCAGCGACCTATTGCCAATTTGTGCGCCCAGATTAAACACCACCGTATCGATAGGGCCGATATCGCTTTCAACCGAGGCGACCAGAGTTTCTATGCTGTCAGGTTCAATAGCGTTCAAAATGAAACCGGACGCAGACCCACCCGCACCCTCGATATTCGCCACAAGCCGGTTCAACCCGTCTTGATCCGTGCGGCGGCACAGGACCGCGTGATAACCCGACTGCGCAAAACGCAAGCCCACATGGCCGCCAATTCCAGCGCCAGCGCCAATGACCAAACAAACAGGTTTCATAAATTATTCCTCAGCCATTACTATTCCGCGGCAGCGGCAGGCGCATCCACGACTTCAGTTTCAAAATTTGCAGGTGCCACAATTTCCAAAACTTCAAGGTCATTGGAACATGCGATTTCACGATGCGGAATGCCGGGACGTTGGTTGATCACGTCGCCTTTCTCAAGGCGGCGGACACCCTGGCCCTCATACTCGAATTCAGCCCAACCGTTCAATATCATGACAAATTGAAAGTCGCAGTGATGGACATGCCACTGCTGCACTTCATCTGAGTTAGGCATCCCTTTCGACTTAACAATATGAGCGATGTAATCACCATTCGTCGACGCCTTGATGCCCAAATCCCGATACTCAAATATCTCTCGCAACCCCGGCGTCCACTTGGCACCGGTCGCAAGGTTATGCGAAAATTCCCAATCCTTCGGCATGGTCGTTCTCCTGTCTCTGATGACGCTGTGATTGTTGGAGAAACGATAGAGCGGAACGACGGGGAACGCTATTTAAAAGTTGGGCCCAAAAAACTCCCACAAGACCTTCGACGTTGCACCTCCGACATCGCCGCTTGAGTGTTTGAAAATGTTTGGCTTGCGGTAAAACGCGAGAATGATGACGCCTTCTTTGGAACACGCCTTCTGAAACGAGCCCGGTAGGCACCATACATATAGGCCGGCACAGAGAATTCCTCCATGGTCTTGAAACGACCCTTCAATCACATAGGTTTTTCAATAGCGGCGTACTTATGCCTCGGCAAAGTCGCGCCGGGCTCCTATCGAAGCAGGCATCTCGTTTCGCCTTTGTCCTTCTCCTTGTACAGCGGCACCTTCATCAAAATGTCGTCGAAGGGCGTGAGACCCCATTCCAAACCCTGAAGTTAAATGTAGCTCGAACCTGACACCCTGGGTTCGGCCTTGCCTGTCCAATTCGCCATGATATCTTCCTCCTAGCCCTCACGTTAGCACTTTGGGAAATACATGAACGCCATTGTCCCCCAAGGGCAGCGGAGTCACCTTGTGCACCGCGTTTAGGTCCAACGGCGCGTAGAGATGCGGAAATAAATCACCGCCGCGCGACGGCTCCCATTTTAGCGGCTCGTTGAGCGCGGCCGGATAAATGCTGACCAGCACTAACCCGGTTTGCCCAGCGAAGTGGCGGCGCGCCGTTTCCTGTGCCTGTTTGGCGGTAGAGAAATGGATGAAACCGTCTTTCAAATCGAGTGCGCTGCCCGAGTAGCGCTCATCTTTTTTCGCTTCAGCCCATTCTTCCGTGGTGCAAATTTTATAGATCAGCTCAGTGCTCATCCCGCATTATCCTGGCGAATCATGTCGGCACCTTTTTCAGCAATCATGATCGTTGGCGCGTTGGTGTTTCCGGTAGTCACAATGGGCATGACCGAAGCGTCAATCACCCGCAACCCGGTCAAGCCGTGCACGCGCAGCCGGGAATCAACCACCGCCAACGGATCTTCACCCATTTTGCAGGTGCCGACAGGGTGGTAAATTGTGGTGCCACTTCCCTGGGCGTATTTGCGCATGTCGTCAACGTTTTCAATCGGCGTTCCGGGACGGGTCTCACCGGCGGAAAATTTCTCGATTGCGGACGCGGCGAAAATGCTTTGCGCCTGTTTCACCCCGGACAACATGACCTCAACGTCGCTTTCAGCCGACAGATAGTTTGGTTGGATTGCCGGTGGAATTAGGGGGTCCGGGCCCGTGGACATTATGGTGCCCCGGCTTTCCGGACGCCCCGGACAAATTGCGACGGCCATACCAGGCAGCCGTTCCAGTTCATTCTTGCGGTCCGGGTCAAAGCTGACCGGGGCAAACAGAAGTTGCAAATCGGGGCTCTCCAAGCCTTCACGACTGCGGGTAAACACCATCACCGTGGTGGCGCCAAATGTCAGCGCGCCATCGCCCTTCAACGCCCAACGAATGATTTCCGGAATAACCCGGGGCACGCGGGCCAGTTGATTGATGGTGATAGCGTTCTTCACACGGTGAGTGATGCGCGTGACGTAATGGTCCGACAAATTACCGCCGACGCCCGCCAGATTATGTTGCACCTCCACACCGATAGATTTCAAATGTTCGCCCGGTCCAACGCCAGACACCTGCAGCAAATGTGGAGAGTTGATGGATCCACCAGACAGCAAGACTTCCCGGTCGACGCGGATTTCCCGATCCTGTCCACGTTGTTTGTAGGTGACGCCGACACATTTCTTACCCTCGAACAATAGTTTGGTCGCCACCGCTTCGGTTTCGACTCTCAGGTTAGGCCGGTTCTTCGCCATCGCCAGATAGGTCGCAGCAGTGGACCCCCGAAACCGTCCGCGCCGGGTCATCTGGGAATAGCTGACGCCTTCCTGTTCGCGACCATTATAGTCGGTATTCAGTGGAAACCCCGCCTGCTGCGCCGCTTCGACGAATTTATGCGTCAGCGGCAGAATGGTGCTAGCATCTTCAACCTCTAACGGGCCACCCTTACCACGAATTTCAGGATCACCGCCTTCCTTATAGTTTTCCGATTTCCTGAAATAGGGCAACACGTCGTCATAGGTCCAGCCGCGGCACCCGCGCTGCGCCCATCCGTCGTAGTCAGCGGCGTTGCCACGCACATATTGCATGCCGTTAATCGAACTGGATCCACCCAGAACTTTACCACGTGGCCAGTGAATGCGCCGCCCACCGCTGCCCTCCGACGGCTCGCTGCTGTAGTTCCAGTTCACCACCGGGTGATAAAGCAGCGAGCGGACCCCAGCGGGAATATGGATCATCGGATTCCGGTCCTTGGGTCCCGCTTCCAGCAACACCACGTTGGCGCCATCCTCACTCAACCGAGCGGCCAGCACACATCCCGCCGATCCGGCCCCGACAACCACATAATCAACCGCCATAATTTATCCCCTACCCAATCGCCATGAATTCCACATACGAAGCCGTAAATTCGCCATGATACACCGTGTTCTTCGCCACGCGAATATCCGCTTCCGTGTCTTTCGCCAGCATCGGATTACCGCTGTTGGTGTTGCGCGCGCGGCGAGGAAAATTGCTGCTGACCACGTCGACTTGTAGCCGCGACCCAGCGCTTACCGTGTGGTGGATATCGCCTAGGTCCACACGAATTTGGTATACCTCACCCGACTGCAAGTATTTGGCTTCAGGGCCTCCATCTCGGTACATGGCGCGCTGCACGCCGTCCATCAACAATATCGTCTGCCCGTCCGGTGTCACTTCTATAAGCTTCGCGATAAAATCGGTATCAGGGCAGTCCGACGCGGCATGTAGTACGACCGATGCGCCACCCGCCAGCGTCAGATCCGCCGCAAGAACGTCACCATCATACATCAAGCCATAACCGGGCCGATTCTGTGCAGGGCGCTGGTCGACCTGTCCACCGGGGATCAGCATATTGCGACCGCCCAAGGTCGGATTGGGGCTCCGCGGGTCGTATTCATAGTTGCGCGCGCCGCCGCCAGGGTCGCCACCCAAATATCCATCGCCATGTAGATACAATCGACGCTGTGACGCATCTGTAGGCGGCCAGGTTCCCGAGTGCCTCCAGTCATCCGGCCGGTAGGAGGCCCAATCCTCAGCCCAGGCGCAAGGCGAATAAAAAATCGGTGGCTCCTCAATAAGCGCTGACGCCTCGTCTTTCAACCAATGCCCAAACCATTCAAAATACGGGTCACGGACCCAAAAATTAGTTTCGTATACAAAGTAATGCGTGTTCGGACCGATCCATAATTTCTGGTTCCCCGATCGCGCGTGAATATCCTGAAATGCTCGCAAAACGCTGGGTAAAAAAATGTCGTACCAGGTACAGGCGTGGAATCCGGGAATGTTGATACGAGACCGGAAATTATGCGCGTCCCGGAATTCATCAGATGCCGGATGCGTCAATATTTCGTCCAGAAAGGGCTGCCACGCGGTGAAATCCGGATGCCCCAACAACGGCAATTGCATCCAGTCCGGCGAGTCGATGAACGGTGGATCGGCACGGATGGCGACTTCTAACCGCGCGTAACACGCCGCCGCGCGTGCTTTTGCCGCCTCCATATCGTCAGCGCTTGCACCCGCCCGGCCTCGCACCGCGTCCTGATGGGATTGCGACAAGCCTGAAAAATTCTTCGACACCCACAGCCACAGTCGCTCCATTTCAATCGACTGACCTTCATAAACCACATCGTCATAGATGCTGGACCCACCAACCTGCGCCCAAAACGCCTTCAACGCGGGATGCCCGGCGCTGGCCCCCGCCAACGCTGTCGTCGCCCCGGCGGACGATCCGGACATGCCGATATTCTGATCACACCACGGCTGGGCGGCGATCCACGCTATGGTGTCGTAACCATCATTGGCGTCGTCGGCGTACACCCGATCTTCACCTTCAGACGCAAACCGGCCTCTTGTGTCCTGATACACCGCCGCATATCCCTCAGCGACAATATTTTTCCATCCGCGCAGCAAGGATCCGCTCATTGGCGCATCTGCTTCGGGCATCCAACCTTTCGCAGGGTCCGTCGTCGCCACGCCTTTTGGTTCGGTGATCCCGTAGGGAGTCCGCTGCAAGATTACCGGGCAGGTTTTTTTCCCATTCCCCGGCAAATACACAAAGGTATTGAGTTTAACACCGTCACGCATCTCCAGCATAAGCTGAAAACATTGGATTTCTGTCTTAGGTTCGGAGATCTTCATCAAGCGCGTGCTAACACATTCGGGTTCACCACATGGATCGGTGCGCCCGCTTGATAGGCCTGAATTTGTTCAAAGATATCGTGGAATTGCGTTTGGTAATCCTCCCGCGTCACATATCCGATATGCGGCGTGCAGATGACGTTGTCCATTTTTAACAAGGGATGGTTCGGATCGCGCACCGGTTCTTCTTCATACACATCCACCGCCGCCATGCCGGGCCGCCCGGCGCGCAACGCCGCTTCCAGGGCGCCCGTTTCAATCAAGGGTGCACGGCTGGTGTTGACCAACAAGGCGGTCGGTTTCATCCGCGCCAAATCGGCGGCAGTGACAATACCCCGCGTCGAATCGTACAGACGCAAATGCAGCGACAAGACGTCACTGGAATCGAAAAAACCCTCTCGGCTGGACGCAACTTCCCAGCCGTCGCCGCGGGCACGTTCTTGCGATCCTTCGCTTGCCCAGACCAGCGGGTTCATGCCAAACAGCTTGCCATACTCCAGAATGACCTTCCCAATCCGGCCATAACCGTAGACGCCCAGGGTTTTTCCGCGCAGCGAGCCGCCGACGCCAATTTGCCATTCGCCCCGTTTCATTGCTGCGGTCTGTTGGGGAATACTGCGCATACCGGCGAGCACCAACCCCCAGGTTAGTTCCGCCGTGGCGAAGGACGGCGTGCCCGCATGTGCATTCGAGGACACGATGACGCCGCATGTCGTACAGGTGTCCACATCAATATGCGGGTAAACGCTACGCTGACTGATGAGCCGCAAATTTGGCAGGCGCTCCAGTAATGGCGTGCGGATTTTAGTACGTTCGCGAATGAGGACGAGCGCTTCTGTATCCTGCAGCCGCTCCGCCAGGACGTCAACGTCCTGAACATGATCGTTCCAGATCGTCACCTCATGCCCGTCCAACATCGAATAGCACGGCAAGGTGCGGATGGTGTCGTGGTAGTCGTCAAGAATAGAAATTTTCATTGTCGCGGCTCTTCCCCTGGAAAACGTGGCTCCAGGTTAAGTGTATGGACGACGAATTGACGAGTCCAATGATGACAATCTAATCAAGGCCTACCTCCATCCTTCGCAACAACCAAACAAGCCGCAGCGCAATCAGCAGTAATAAAACAGCAGGAAAAATAGAAAACCCATAAATCCAATCACTCGCCGAAATAATTGCACCTATTGTAAGGCCTTCCGACAACCCGCCTGCGTTGGCCAGCAATCCACCGATGGCGGCACCGAATGCGATGCCCAGGGACTGCATTGTTGGGATGGTTCCCGCGGTCAAGACCTCTTCACCAGACCGGGCGCTGATCATGATCCGGTTGCTGATATGGGCGTGGCACTGACCAACGCCAAGCCCCATGAGGAATACGAATGCGATAAGAACCCCAATCGGACCGTCCACGACAACATAGGTTTGCCCAATGATCCCGGCTATCAAACAGGCAGGTCCCGTCACCATCAATCGGCGCTGCATACGGGGCGCGGCGCCCGGCACCAGGATCGCCGCGACTGTCCAGCCAAACGACATCGTCGCGCCAACATAACCCGCCAATGATGGCGGCACATCGTGCAAACGCTGGGCCAACAGAGGAAGGAATATGTTGATCGGCGTGAAGCTAAAGGAAAAGATGAAAAGCGTTAGATACCCAGCCCCGACCGGGTGACGCAGCGATATTGGCATTGTCGGAAATAATGGGTTCGCCGCACGATGGTCAAGCCACAACATCACCGCGATGCCAATCACGGCGCAAGCGATCAAGACAACGCGTGGCGTTATAGCATCAGTTTGCCCACTCAGAATGACACTCATGACCGTGGTGCCTAGAAGAAAGAGCCGGCTCCAAGGCTGACGCGTTGTCTTCCTGGAGACATCCCGTGGCGGCAAGTTGCGCCACGCCAACACCGTCAGCACAACGAAAATCGGCACAGTCAGCCAATACACACCCCGCCAGAAATTAAGCTCGGCGAACAATCCCCCCAACAACGGCCCTACCATTGCAGCCGCGCCCCACATCATCGAAATCAGCGCGAACACACGGGGTCTCGCTTGTTCGGTGAACAATCCCCGGATCATCACATAGGCCAGCGAAGCCAGGAGACCACCGCCCAACCCCTGCCCGACACGGCCGATCAAAAACACAGCCATGTTGGGGGCTATCGCGCATACCAGCGAGCCCACAAGATAAATTGACGCGGCAGTTATCAAGGCGCGGCGCATGCCCAGATTGGCTTCCAGCCTGCCGCCGCTAGCGGTTCCCATGATCGCTGTGACGACATAAATTGCGGTGGGCCAGGCGTAATAGGCAGCCCCGCCAATATCGACTACCACGGTGGGCAGAATGGTCGCGGTCACAAACACGTCCATGGCGTGCACCGCAATGCAAAACGTCACCATGATTATCCGAGGCAACGCATCCCCCTGGGTTAAGGCGCGCCAGCTATCGGCGGCCGGCATCCTTTCAGTCAAAATTCAAAATTCTCCAACCCACCGCTATTTCTCCCAAACTCTACTCTTCGAGCGTCGCCGCGAGGCGTTCGGCGGCGTCAGCGTAGTCACGCATGAAATCATAAACGACCGAGCGCGCAGATTGCTCGCTATTCATGAGTCCCACCGCCTGGCCAACATAATAGGTCGCCAGTTCTTTAGCGCCTTCATGGCCCGTCGCCGCCAGCTTGTCGATTTTCAACATGGCCGGTTTGCTAATGACGCCTTGAAGCGGCATCGGCAGCGGGTCGGGCGCGCCTTCAGCCGCCCAGGCGTCGGTCCACGCAGATTGTAACTGGCGCGTCGGTTTTCCGGTCCGACTGCGCGAACGCACCGTGTTGCGTGATCGCGCCGCTAACATCTTTTCCTTCACGGTTGGCGTCGTTTCCGCTTCCACCGTGGTGAGCCATACCGAACCTGTCCAGACGCCCGCAGCCCCCATCGCCATGCAGGCGGCCATCTGGCGCCCTGTTGCAATGCCGCCTGCGGCCAGCGCGAACATATGTGGAAAGGGCTCGATGGCTTCCAGCACTTCGGGCACCAGCACCATGGTCGAAATTTCACCGCAATGCCCGCCCGCCTCGGTGCCAGACACGATCAAGATATCGACCCCCGCGTCGGCGTGTTTAAGGGCATGTTCGCGCGCGCCCGTCAATGCACCGACCGCGACGCCGTTGGCCCGGGCCTGTTCCATCATGAAATCCGGCGGAACGCCCAAGGCGTTGACGATCAGTTTGATGGGGTGTGCAAAGGCGACATCCAACAATCGCTTCGCGCCTTCCGGGCGAAGGTTCTCCCCATAATGCGCGCCGTTATCCCGCCGCCACAAGTTATCTACATCGAGCCCGTAATCGACCAGCAATTTAGAGATATAGGCGCGATGTTCCGGCGGTATTCGCGCCTCGACCTCCGACACCGTCGGCATCTCCCCCTTGGCGTCAATCTTGTTGGGGATCAATAAATCGACGCCGTAGGGCTTACCGTCAACATGTTCGTCAATCCAATTGAGTTCGATCTCCAGGCTTTCCGGCGTATGCCCAACTGCCCCCAGCACGCCAAACCCGCCCGCATTGCTCACCGCCGCAACGACATCGCGGCAATGGGTGAAAGCGAAGAGTGGGAATTCCATTCCCAATTTGTCGCATATTTTGGATTTCATAATGCCTCCCATTTCCATCGGGTTTTACGATACACGAACAGGCTCGGAAAACAGCGCCTTTAACGACATCCCCAGCCAACATAGCCGTGACAAAGCAGGGGTATTAGCCTAAATCCATATATACCTCATAAGAGTAGCAGGGCGCATCAAACACAATGGACAGTGTGAGCGAGGGATTGGATACCGACGGGTTGGCGGCATTGGACAGCCGCGTCCGGTTAGATTTATCCACCCTGTGTTACCCGCCAAAAAACTGGGTGCCAGAAACTACCCGACCCAACGGCGACGCGGTATCTGATGTGGTCATTATCGGTGGCGGCATGGGCGGGTTGTCGGCGTGTTTCGCTCTATTCCGCGCGGGGATCCGCAATCTACGAATTTTGGACCGCGCCGCCAAAGACCGCGAGGGTCCGTGGGTTACCTACGCTCGCATGGAAACCTTACGTTCGCCAAAGCAACTCTTGGGACCGGCGGTGGGTATAGCATCGCTGACCTTTCGCGCCTGGTACACGGCCACCCATGGGATTGCCGCTTGGGAGAGTTTAGACAAAATTCCACGCCCGGTCTGGATGGATTATTTGATTTGGTATCGCCACGTTCTGGCCCTGCCAGTCGAAAATGAAACCAACGTCGAGACCATCCATCCCGACGGCGACCTCATCAAACTGACCCTGTCAGGCGCAGGAGTGGACAAGGGCGCCGAAATTTTAACCCGTCGGATAGTGCTGGCGACCGGCCGCGAAGGGTTGGGCTCGCATCATATTCCAGATTTTATGTCGGGCGTTCCCAAGCATTATTGGGCGCATTCTTCCGAGGACATCGATTTCAACGCCTTGAAAGGCAAGCGCGTCGCAGTTGTCGGTGTGGGCGCAGCAGCAGTAGATAACGCGGCCGAGGCCCTGGAAGCCGACACTTTAGAAGTCCGCCATTTGATCCGTCGGGACAAGATGCCTCAAGTCAATAAAATGATGGGCATTGGCAGCTTCGGTCTGGTCGCCGGGTTCCCTGCCTTGCCCGAAGAATGGCGCTGGCGGTATTTGCACTACAATTCCTTGGAACAGACCCCCGCGCCCCATGCCTCCACCCTACGCGTGAGCCGCCACACCAACGCATATTTTCATTTCGGCGTTGCGATTTTATGCGTCGAAGAGGCAGGCAATGCCGTGAAACTGACCATCACCAAAGATCGCACGCTAGAGACTGACTTTATCATTCTTGGCACGGGGTTCAACATCGACCCAGCGGCCGAGCCAATGCTAGGCGACGCTGCAAAAAACATCATGGTTTGGGACGACATTTATACTCCACCACCAGGTGAGGAGAACGCTGAACTCGCCCGCTCACCTTATTTAAATAACGACTTTTCCTTTAAGGATCGTAACGGTTCGACGCCTTGGCTCGACCGCATCCACTGTTTCAACCATGGCGCCAAGTTAAGCCTCGGCAATATAAGCGGCGACATTCCCGCCATCAGCGACGGCGCAAGTTGGCTGGCGCGGGAAATGACTGCTAAATTCTTCGCCGAAGACATCGAAAAGCACTGGCGCACCCTACAGGATTACGACACACCTGAATTGCGCGGCGATGAATGGACTCCGATCGACCTTCCCAAACCACGAGTGTAGTGAAGCATATGACCGATATTTTTAACACCGCAGCGGTTAAGGCGAGCGGCTTGGACGCGGACCACCCACTGGCTGCAGTTCTCTCAACGCGCGACGACATCATGACCATGACCCAACAAGCGCATGACGCGGCCCTGACGCCAAAAAAACCCGGCGGATTGTCCTATGGTGAACGCGCGGCGCTGTCCTGCCGCATGGCGCGATTGAACGAGGAAGCACCGTTGGCCACACATTTTGAAGCCATGATTGGGGATTCCAACGCCACACGAATAGCCGACATCGCCTTTGACGGTGGCGACGATGAGCGCCTATGCGCCCTCCTCCGCCACACCGACCTGGCGACCACGAATACAAAGTCCGTTGTCGCCGCCGACATCGTGGCGCTCGTCAGCGCAGGCGTGTCCGAAGACGACATTGTCCGATTGTCGGAATTGGTCGCGTTCGTAAACTACCAGGTGCGTCTGACGATCGGGTTACGATTGATGGGAGACGCCTCATGAGCAACATCCTTCACGACTTCACCACCACCGTCCCACAGTGGCGCCCGCGCGTAACGCCGATCAAGCTGGAAGACGCCACACCGGACCAACTGGACGCGTTGAAGGTAACGCCGTCAAACACTAAGGTGTCCGACTATGTCCTCGTCCTGGCCCGAGACGCCGAAACCCTGCGCGAACGCACGCCGCTGTTCAACGCCATCATGTATAACCGGGGCGGTTTGTCACGCGCGGAACGCGAACTGGGCGCCGTCGGCACGTCGGTGTTTAATCGCTGCGTCTACTGCGCCGCCGTTCACGCCAGCCGATATAACCTACTGGCCAAGGACGTTGTCGTCATCGAACGCATCTTCGCTGATGGCGAGGAGGCCGAGCTAAATCCACGTCAGAGCGCAATTTTCAATTTCGCCGTCAAATTATCGAAATGCCCACCAGATATGACCAAAGACGATATGGAAACACTCACCGCCGTCGGGCTCGGCCCCGATGAAGTGCTCGATTTGATTTTGTCATCAGCGCTATTTGGGTGGGCCAACAGATTGATGCACACTTTGGGCGATCCGACAGAGATTACGGATTAAATCAGTCCCCTACATCCGGTGAATGACGCGCGTCGCGAAATCTTCGATCATGCGGTACTGCCTCTCCAGCGGGAAACTGAAATTGATCGCGTTGAGACCTTCGGCTTCCAACTCGTGCAGCCGCTCGATGATTTCATCGGGTTGTCCAGCGATGCAAAAGGTGCGGATCATTTCCGGCGTCACGAAGCGAGCTTCGTCTGGGTCTAGGTAACTGTAATGGCTGGCATGGAGTTGCTGATGCGCGCGGTCTGCGTCGCGTGACTGATGGAACGCCATGTATTCGTCCCAGATTGGCATGACATAATCCGGCGGCGCGTTGCCGGTTTCCTTCACCCAATCCACCAGATAGTGCACATTCGCCATAATCGACGAACCACATTCCGCCACCACGCGTTGAGAATCCAATGTCTCACCAGGTTCCAACATCACCAGGTTGGCAAGCACGGTCATCTCAAAATTATCCAGGGTTCGACCGGCCTTGTCCGCACCTTTTTTAGCGTTGGCGAGTGCTTGAGGAATGGTTCCCCCACGCGGAATACCGGAGATCAATCCGTCGCCCAATTCCCCTGCGAGAGCTTGCGCACGCGGGCCAAAGCCGCCGACATGGATGGGAATGTCATGTTCAACATCCACGTAACGTAACTCAAGGTTCTGCATCCGGATCGGGTGCGTAATCCCGTCCAGCGTGTAATCAGCCTCCTCGCCTCGGATCAACGCGCGCACCACGCGGATATATTCAGCGAACGCCTTAATGGTCGCGGGTTTTTGTCCCATGGTGCGCATGGCTGTGTTGCCGGTGCCCACTCCTAAAAATGTACGGCCTGGCGCCAAGCGGTTGATAGTGGCGATGCCGTTGGCCGCCACCGGTGCCAGACGCAGACCAGGGATCGCCAATCCGGTACCAAGCCGAATGGTTTGCGTTTGATGCGCCGCCAAGGCCATGACCGCCCAAGGGTTGGAGCGGATTAACGGTGAATCAGAAATCCAACAGAAATCATAACCCAGATTTTCAGCACGGGTTATTAGACCAATTTCATCTATTTTCGTTGTCAATAATCCAAATTGCATGACAAATTTCCTTTAAGCGCGGCCAAAATCAGTTTCGTATAATGTCTCTAAGGCGTTGAGCGCGGATTGCGGCAACGCCCCCATATCCACCGCCGCGATGGCCTCCTCCACGTGAAACGTTTCCGCCACGCCAATCACGACACAGCTTACCATCGAATTACTCAACGCGAACCGCAGGGCGATCTGCGCGCGGGTTCCGTGTTCATCGCCCAACGTGGCGAATACGGCGCGCGCTTTCCGTTCTTCCGACTCGATATCGGTGTCCTTTGTCAGGATGCCCTCACGCCCGGTGCGTTCTTCCGCCGCAATAATACTGGCGGCGAAGACCCGGATGTTCAACACCGCGACACCGTTGTCGTGGCACGTTTTCATCAATCCATCGAAATTCTGCCCAGTCCAGGCAGGGGGCATAGCGCGCGCCGCGCTAGGATTGAGCAAATTGTGATAAACTTGGGCTGAATCAAACCGGCCACTCGCGATGACTTCCTTGCAGCACGCAGCATCGCCCAAGGCGGTAATCCCCTGCAACCCTATAACACCTTTGGCGCGCAATCGGTCGAGCCCGTCGGCAACGCCGTTTTTTCCAAGAATATGGTCGACCGTAATGCCACGTCCTTCAGCCACCGGTTCGATCCGGTTATGAAGTTGCAGCAAATTGACATTGGTTCGTCTCAATCGCGTCAAGCTTTCACCGAGACTCCTTTCAATTTGGCTGGGAATGTCTTCTCCCAAACTGGGGTCTACGCTGAATTTTGTTGAAACATAAGGCTTATGACCCGCTTCTGGCAGCAGCCAACCGAGCGCCTCTTCAGACTTGCCATCTCCATAGCTGGCGGCGGTGTCGATCCAGTTTATGCCGCCTTCCTTGGCGATACGGATGGCGTCACGTCGCACATTATCCTCGGCGAATATGACAATCCCACCCACACGACCACCGCCAAACACAATTTTCGACACCGACAAGCCAGATCTTCCAAAAAGTCTATATTTCAAAATCACCTCCCCAAGATTGCTTGGTTTAACCAATCGCGACGCCTACGATGCCACCTTAACCACGCGCTCGCGCGGGTATCAGATTAAATACACACCAAGGGAGCACTTCAATGAAACTGTTTTACAGTGGCAATTCGCCCTACGCCCGGCGTCCCCGCATCGCCATTCGTCAATTCGACATGATGGATCAGGCCGAAGAACAAGATGTCGCTCCGCTTAACACGGTGGACCATGTACTGTTCACGCACGGCCCCGGTGGACGAGTGCCCGCATTGTTGACCGACAACGGAACCTTCCTGTGTGAAACGCTGATTATCTGTCGGCATCTGGATGAGGCGTCCGGCGGCAAGCTGTATCCCACAGACCCCGCGGCGCGGGAATTTAGCTTTCGTGTTGAAGGAGTAGGATCATTGCTGATGGATTCGCTGTTCGTCCGGGCGCACGACAGCCGGCGCGACCCTTCCGAGCAATCCCCTGGCGAACAGAAGACCGAAGCCACGCGAGCGGCGCGCATATATGACGAGCTGGAAAGCCTCGTGGACCAGTTCAGCGGCAATATCGATATGGGAACGCTGAGCGTCGCCGCCTCGCTCGGTTACGCCGATTGGCGGCACGCCGAGGATAAATGGCGCGCCGGTCGGTCAAAACTGGCGGCGTGGCACGACGATGTCATGATGAAATTGCCGTCGGTGAAGGACACGTATCCCGCCTTCTAAACCTTGGCTCAAACGGCCCTTATCGTTCAATTCCAGAATGATAGGGGCCGTTTATTTATTAGGTTATTCAGGATTCGGCTTTCACCAGGTCGCTAAACGGGATGCCCTTATCAAGACGAATTTCGCGCGGCAGCCCCAAGACCCGCTCGCCAATGACATTCTTTAGGATTTCGTCCGTGCCCGCCGCGATGCGGCTGCTGGGCGATTCCAGCATGCCTTCTTGATACAAGCCGCGCATCGGTGCCAAATCCGGGTCCGTCTGAACGCCCGCCATATCCATCAAGTCCATGCCAAAGATGGAAATTTCCTGGCGTTTATACGCGGAGACCGCCTTTCCAATTGAATTCTCCGGACCCGGTTGGCGCCCTTGTGACAATGCAGTAATCGACCGCATCCGCGTCAACCGGACCCCTTGAGTCTGAATGTACCATTTAGCCAGTTTCTCGCGAACGCCGGTATTTTTAATCGCCGGACCGCTTTCAAGTTCCAATTGCTTGGACAGTGCGAAGATATCTTCAAAATCCGGCGGCGGGCGTTCACCGGCCACAACCCGTTCGTTCATCAAGGTCGTAATCGCGGTTTTCCAGCCTTCGCCTTCCTCGCCCAACCGATTGCTATCGGGAATACGCGCGTCGGTGAAGAACACTTCGTTAAAATTCGACAATCCGGAAATTTGTTTGATCGGCCGCACTTCAATGCCCGGCGTCTTCATATCAACAAAGAAATAGGTCAGGCCTTTATGTTTTTCAGCCGTCGGATCACTACGCGTCACCAGAATGCCGTAATCCGCCTGATGGGCACCAGACGTCCAGATTTTCTGGCCGTTGATCACCCAGTCATCGCCGTCTCGCTTGGACCGAGTCCGTAGCCCAGCCAAATCAGATCCGGCGGAGGGTTCCGAAAACAACTGACACCAAATTTGTTCGCCCCTTAGAATACCGCCGACATGGAACTTCTTCTGTTCTTCCGTGGCGTAAGCCAGGATCGTCGGTATGATCAAGCCAAGACTAGACGCGACCTGCCGGGGCACGACAAACTTCGCTTCCTCCTGATTATAGATAATATCTTCTATCCAGGTGCCACCGCGTCCGCCGTATTCTTCCGGCACCGTGATGCCCATATACTTCGCTGCGAATTTCTTGGCGCGCCATTCCCTCGTGAGCTGCACAACTGCGGGGTCGTTCACCTTCATTTCATGAAGCTGCCCCTGTGTTTTTCGAACCGCGTTTTTTTCCAGCCAGGCGCGCGCTTCGGCGCGAAACGCGGCTTCTTCAGACGTATCGTTAAAATCCATGAATCTGTTCGTCTCTTATGATTTTTAGTTGGTTAAACGCCCGTCGGCAAATCCCGAAATGGCTTGTCTTTATCGACGCGAACCTCACGCGGCAGTCCCAACACCCGTTCGCCGATGATGTTTCGTAATATTTCGTCCGTGCCCGCCGCAATGCGACCACTAGGCGCCTCCAGCGCAGCTTCCTGGAACACGGCGCGCATGGGAGTCGTCTCACGGCTCATCAAGCCACCGCCCATATCCATCAAATCCATGCCAAACAACGCTATTTCCTGACGTTTAAATGCGGATACCAGCTTGGAGATTGAATTTTCCGGGCCAGGCGTCTGTCCCCGCGACATCGCCGTCAGGGTTCGCATCCGGGTCAAGTCGACACCGCGCGCTTGAATATACCAATGAGCAAGCTTTTCCCGCACCGCCGCGTTCGCGATCGCCGGACCGTCTTCAATCTCAAGATCGCGCGCCAGCCCGAATATATCTTCGAAATCAGGCGCAGGACGCGCACCGGAACTGACCCGTTCGTTCATCAATGTCGTAATCGCAACGCGCCAGCCCTCGCCTTCCTCGCCCAGCCGTTGGCTGTCGGGAATGCGTACATCAGTTAAAAATACTTCGTTGAAGTTCGCCATACCGGAAATCTGCTTGATAGGTCGAACCTCAATTCCAGGTGATTTCATATCAACGTAGAAATAAGTTAGCCCTTTGTGCTTTTCGGCATCTGGATCGCTCCGGGTCACCAGAATGGCGAGGTCAGCGTGTTGCGCGTTCGAGGTCCAGATTTTCTGACCATTTATAACCCAATCATCGCCGTCACGCTCGGACCGTGTGCGGATGCCTCCCAAATCAGATCCTGCGGAGGGTTCCGAAAATAATTGGCACCACAGCTTGTCGCTACGCAGTATTTCCGGAATGAATTGCTTTTTGTCTTCCTCTTTAGCGTAAACAAGCAGAGTCGGAATTACCAAGGGAATGCCAGATCCGATATGGCGCGGCACGAGGAAATTCACCTCTTCCTGATCATAGATTGCCTGTTGTATTTGGGTGCCGCCACGACCGCCATATTCTAACGGCGTCGTTATTCCGGAGAATCCCGCTTTGAACTTTTTTGTTTGCCATTCTTGGGACAGCGGGATTAACGCAGCCTCGCCATATTTTGCCTTATAAATTGCGCCTGGTTTTTTCTCTTCCGCGTTCGCGGTCAACCACCCCCGAACTTCGGCGCGAAATTCGGCGTCTTCTGGCGTGTCGGTAAAATCCATGACGATCTCCCCTTAGTGGTCTAGTGGTGCTACCAAAACGTATGGGTACCATCCATTTTGGTAGCACCACTAGAAATTCCCTACTTCTCCAAAGCCGCCAAATCAGCGAAGGGCTTGTCCTTGTCGACGCGGACTTCGCGCGGCAATCCCAAAACGCGTTCGCCGATGACGTTGCGTAAAATTTCATCGGTGCCCGCCGCAATGCGATTGCCCGGAGAATCTAACATGGCGTCCTGGAATAACGATTCCATGGGCATGCTGGCGCGATCTCGCACGATGCCGCCCATATCCATAAGATCCATGCCAAATTGGGCGATCCGTTGCCGTTTCGAACTATTCACAACCTTGGCGATGGAATTTTCCGGCCCCGGTTGTTGTCCCCGCGACATCGCAGTCATCGTTCGCATGCGCGTCAACTGGACGCCTCGGGTCTGGACATACCAATCGGCGAGTTGATCTCGAATGGCATCGTCTGCAATCGCAGGTCCGTCTTCCAATACCAAGTCGCGCGCCAGTGCAAAGATGTCGTCGAAATCCGGCGCCGGACGAACGCCAGTTTCCACCCGTTCGTTCATCAAGGTGGTGATGGCGACGCGCCAGCCCTCGCCCTCCTTGCCCAACCGTTGACTGTCAGGGATTTTGAGGTCCGTGAAAAACACTTCATTGAAATGGGATGCGCCGGAAATCTGTTTGATCTGACGCACTTCGATGCCAGGTGACTTCATGTCGATGAAGAAATAGGTAAGCCCTTTATGTTTCTCGACTCCGGCGTCGCTCCGGGTGACCAGAACCCCCAAATCCGCGTAGTGCCCGCCCGACGTCCAAATTTTCTGCCCGTTCACCGTCCATTCATCACCGTCGCGTTCGGATCTTGTGCGCAATCCCGCAAGGTCCGATCCTCCGGCGGGTTCAGAGAACAACTGACACCAGACCTCGTCACCTCTAAGCGTCGCTGGAACATAACGTTGTTTTTGTTCCTCTGTCGCATAGGCCAGCAAGGTTGGCACCACCATGCCATGACTGATACCGAAAACCGTTGGCGGCGTCACAAAGTTCGCTTCTTCCTGGGCGAAGATGATTTGTTCGACCCGGGTGTCGCCGCGCCCGCCATATTCCTTCGGCAAATTAATTCCAGCGAAATTGGCTTCAAATTTCTTCGCCTGCCATTCCTTGGCTAGCGGCAACAAAGCGTCATCACCACGTCTGACAGCGTACGCCTGACCAGGTTCCCGCTTGGGCACCTGGCTCGCCAGCCAATCCCTCGCTTCGACGCGAAATTCAGCTTCGCTGGTTGTATCGTTGAAATCCATAACTCTACTCCCCCTTACGCCGCGTTACGCGCTTCGAGTTGACTGATAAGCCGGTCTTTCCAACGTCGCTCACCACCTAAATTTAAAGAGAGAATTTTTGCCCGCCGGTAATACATGTGGCAGTCAAATTCCCAGGTGAAGCCCATGCCGCCGTGGGTTTGAATATTTTCCCGCGCCGCATGATTGAAAGCTTCACTGGCCGCGACGCGCGCCGCCGCTGCAGCGACCGACACATCCGGCGCGCCCGTCGTGATCGCCCAGGCGCCGTAATAGGCGTTGGACCGAGCCAATTCCGTCGCGATATACATATCTGCAAGCTTATGTTTGATCGCCTGATACGAACCGATGGGACGGCCAAAGGCGAATCGATTCTTGGCGTAATCGACTGCCATATCGAGACTAGCTTGCGCGCCGCCAACCTGTTCAAATGCGAAATAGACCGCTGCCCGGTCAATTATTTTTTGAACTAGATCCCAGCCCTCACCTTCCGCGCCCAGTAATTCCGCTGACGTCCCGTTGAAGGTCAATCGCGCATGCGAGCGCGTCGGGTCAATAGTTTCGACCGATTCACGGTCAACGCCATCCAGATCAACCAGGTATAACGACATGCCGCGTTCATCTGCAGCGCCGCTGCGCGCTAAAACGACAACAAAATTCGCCACATCACCGTCTGCGACGGGCTCCTTGACGCCACTCAGCGCACCATTAGACGCGGTCACCGAAATATTCTTCGGCGTTGGGACGCCCACGCCTTCCGCAAGCGCGAAACAGCCAATGGTTTCGCCCATCGCCAGATCGGGAAGATATTTCTGTTTCTGATCTTCACTACCCGCCAACAACAGCGCCTCGGTCGCCAGATACACCGACGATGAAAACGGCGTTGGCGCCAAGGACCGCCCTAGTTCTTCCGCTAACACGCAGAGATCTTCCGGACATAATCCAGCGCCGCCATATTCTTCTGGGATCGCGGTGCCCATCCAACCGAGCGCTGCCATTTCACCCCACAGCTTTTCATCATAAGCCTTGGCGCTATCTTCAAGAACATCACGTACCACGCGCGGCGGCGACTGATCGGTGAGGAATTTTTGCGCCTGGTCGCGCAACATACGCTGATCGTCAGAAAAATCGAAATTCATAAAAACCCAATCCCCGTGTTCGGTGACACGTTTTCTTAGCGTTGGACAATATCGAGGCCCTTACTATCCCCCCAGACATTGCAACACGCAACCGAATCCGTACAGTTTGTCCAGACATGTTGACGCTTAAATTTCAAAATTCTTGTTTACTCGGGATTTTTAGCTGTAATTTAGGGGCCGATTATTGTGGCTGTATAGGAATGACGAACCATGGACGCACACGTAAACGTACCGCAAGATGGTAATTTTACCATTCGGCCTCTTGACGGATTGATGGGCGCCAAAATCGAAGGGTTGAATTTATCGGCGACTTTGGAAGCCCCGGTCGTGCATGACATTCTGGATGCTTTTCTAGCCCATCACATCCTCATCTTTCGCGACCAGGACCTGTCAAAAGAAGCCCAGGTGTCGTTCACGGAAAATTTTGGCGAATTGGAAGGTCATGTCCATCGCCTGCCAAACGGCAAAAAGCTGCCGCCGGTCCATATCGTCAATAACCTGGACCCCGAAGGCCGCCCCACCGCAAAGCCGCACACAACTGGCAATTACCACTGGCACACGGACAAGTCCTATCACGCGGTTCCATCGCTGGCGACGTTGCTGCACGCAAGGGAACTGCCACCCACAGGCGGAGATACTCTGTTTGCCAATACCACGCGCGGCTATGAAACATTGCCAGAAGAAACTAAACAACGAATTGAAGATTTGCGTGTCATTCACAGTTGGGAGGCCAGCCGCCGCAACACCGGAAACGCCCCGGCAACCGAAGCTGAGAAAAAGGACCGTCCGCCAGTCACCCATCCTTTAGTGCGAACTCACCCCGGTACCGGCAAGAAAGCACTATATGTCGGAATGCACACATCCCATGTAGAAGGTATGTCCGAAAGCGAAAGTCGGGCGCTACTGGATTCGTTAGCAAGCCATACGACCAAACCAGAATTCGTCTACACCCACACGTGGCGTCCCGGTGATTTGGTCATGTGGGATAATAGGTGTCTGTTACACCGGGCGGACACCAATTACGATATGGATAAGCACCGGCGCATTCTTTATCGGACCGTAGTGAGGGGTTCTCTGCCCTTTTGACCACTTTCCAGCGATGATTGATGTCAGTCGAAACAAACAGAAATTCAATCCAAATTGACCAAGATACAGCTGCATCATACCGAGCATAGCATTGGTTATGTTGAGGAGAAGCTCGCTGCTATGGTAGACGCTCTATAACCATGCAGCTGGTTGTAGCATGGACAAGAAGCGTACCTTGGCTATCCAAAATTTTGCCTTCAGCGTAGCCAATTCTACGGCCACTTTTTAGAATTGTACCCTCTGCGCGGATCATGCCTGTGTCTGGGGTTATGGGACGCATAAAGGTGATTTTAAATTCGAGCGACGTCGATCCGTAGCCCTTTTCTAACGTTGTCTGAACAGCAAGCCCCATGCACGCATCGAGCAAAGTCGCAGAAAACCCTCCATGAACGGTACCTTGTGGATTGAGATGGTCACTATTCGGTCTCGCAGAGATCAACACGCGACCTCTCTCCACCTCTACTATGTCATAACCTAAGGTCCGCGCCATCGTGTTGTGTGGTTGCGTTCCCGCAACAAGGCCCTGAACGAAGGCAAGACCAGTCATCTTTGCCTGTTCGCTGTTCGGTACCGTGCCGTAAACTCTAGACGGCGGGGTATTGGTCATCGCGCTGTTTCCTTTATTTTGGATGGTATTTTGAGTTTGCTGTGTGCAATGCATCCACCCTTTCGTCAACAACACGTTTCGTGAAGACAATTTGGCGACACACCATTGTTGGTTGCGATTGCGGTTGCGGGAGGTAACGTTTGAATCAGCCTAATCACGCACTCAGCGCCCAAATGAACGAGGGGATAATATGCCTGAGACTTAGATCGAGTTTGGAACTGCTCTAAGTTCCCCCTACGAAGTGGCGCGTTTAGCGCGGCAGATCGAGAGGCTTGATTTTAACATCATTGGTAGTGACTAGTTTCAAATAATAAAATTCGTACCTGTGACTGTCTGATTTGAATGAGAACTAGATTGTGAATCTAGGGGATGCCTCATTTTCGCGGGGATTGGATTTGAACTAATGACCTTTTCTAGAATGAAGGTCGTTGATTCTCGTATGAATTGTACGTCCTTGTGGTATCTGAGTGACTGACCTAGCTGGTTTTATACCTCCTACATGCTGGTATCATATTGCAGCATGGACACGGCCAAACGTTGGCGTGCCATTTTTCTACGGGAGCCAACCCGCTTCTTCATCGGTGGCCGGGCACCGACTAGCCAGTAGCTAGCCGGCGCGTTCAGAAGCCCACTGCATTACGGCAGTGGCTATTTCTTTGCAGCCTTCGTCGCTCAGCTTTATAGAATTTTCATACCAGTTTGACTGGGCCTTGCCGTACAGAGGCCAAGCCGTGCTACGAGGATGGTACAAATGGTGACTGTTGGTGCAAATTAGTAACACCTTGGCAACGCCAGTCTCTGCAACACATTGCTTTCATTATATACCCTTGGTCATGCGGGATAATAGGTGTCTGTTACACTGGGTGGACGCCAATTACGATATAGATACGAACCGGCTCATTCTTTACCAGACCGTAGTGAAGGGCTCTCTGCCCTTTTAACCACTCTCCAGCGATGATTGATGTCAGTCGAAAGACAATTCAGACGCGACGTTATATTTTTCGGCGACCTCTTTCAATTTCGCCCACGTCGTGTCCTCAATCACGCACCCGTCCCGCAAACGCTCTATTTCACGGATGTGCTCCAATTCACCGGGATAAAACACTTCATCCACACCGGCCTGTGTCTTGGTGCTTTTGAGGTAGCTAGCAAATTCGTCAATTTCCGACTTGAACGTATCCAATGACCGGAAAGCCTCGACCTTGAACGCGGCCATGAACACACCATCGTTGTGCTTGCCGGTTTTTTCGACGCCGAACCCAAGGCCGGTCAGAATTCCCGAGAAAATTTCGACGATCGACGACAAGGCATAACCCTTGTGACCTTCCGGACCGCCCAGCGGCAACAACACGCCGCCGTCATACAGATCGGCGGGGTTGGTCGTCGCCTGGCCATTCTTGTCAACGACCCAGCCTTCGGGAATGTCCGCTCCGCGCGCCATTGCCAATTTAACCTTTCCCGCCGCAACAGCCGACGTCGCCATATCGATGTAAAACGTTCCGTCCATGTTGGATGGAATCGAGAAGGAGATGGGATTCGTTCCAAGCTTCGCCTCCGCGCCACCAAACGGTGCCACAGTTTTTGGCGACCGCCCAGAATCCGCCGTCATCATACCAATCATACCCGCTTTCGCCGCCATGATGGGATAAGCGCCCACCCGGCCCACATGGCTCTGTTGGTAAATTGTCGTGGCAGCGACATTGTGTTTCTGGGCTTTTTCAATCGTCATTTTCATGGCGCGTTCGGACACCGAGTATCCAAACCCCCAATTCCCATTGATCACCAAGGTCGTGTCCGTTTCCTTCTCGATCTCAAAAGGCGCGCCCGGGACAATGTGACCACGCTCAATCCGATCAATATAGGTTGGGAGCAACATGATCCCATGGGAATCATGGCCCGCAAGGTTCGCGCCAATGCTAAGCCGAGAAACCGTTTCTGCCTCCTCCGCACTAGCACCTGCTGCGCGTAACAACGTGTCCGCAATATTTCTGAGACGGTCGGCTTGAACTATCGGCATATTAGATCTCCTTACACAAATTTACCCAAAGAATTTAGTTTGTTTTGGTGCAAACCATTCATGGCGTTGCCGCAATCATTTCAGACATCGACCGATAAAAGCAAGACAGCGCACGTAGAAAATCAATAAAACTCTACCATTTTTCAACATTAGGTATTTCAACAAACCTCCATTATCCTTAAAGATTGACTGATGGGTTATGAATTAGAGACGGACGACGGCGCTGTCATCCGACGTCGACGTCAAGATCTAAGAGATCATCGCAAACACAGGCAACGTATTATAATGTTTCTGTATTTTATTATGGGAACCTCAAATGCCGTCAGTATAATGTCGACGATCCCCATGAGTAGTGTTTCAAAATTAACAGGTTCTTAACGATATGATTGATCTTTTACTAGTTGCCCAATTGCCCCCATTTCTGATGCAGGAATTGGAGAAAACATACACGGTGCATGATTTTATTAATTCGAAAGATCCGGAAAAGCTGCTTAGTGAAGTGGGCCCGCGCATTCGCGGCATCCTGGCGGGCGGCACCAAGGGACCCAACGCCAATCTTATTAATCGCTTGGAAAACTTAGAAATCATTGCATCTTTCAGCGTTGGATATGACGCGACCGACGTTCTCGCCGCCCAGGAGCGCGGCGTTATTGTCACGCACACACCTGAAGTCTTGACGGGCGACGTTGCCGATTTAGCGATGACGTTCATCTTAATGGCACCGCGACGTATCGGTGAATCGGAGCGATTTTTACGGTCGGGAAAATGGATGCAAGGCCGCATGGATTTGGGGACCACAGTGCGCGGAATGCGTCTGGGCATTCTGGGCCTGGGACGTATTGGCCGCGCTGTTGCCCGGCGGGCAGAAGTCTTCGGCCTTAACATCGGTTACTTCGACATCCTGCCGCTTGGCGATTTACAGTATCGATCCTATCCAACTCTGCATGACCTTGCAGAGGCGAGCGACATCCTTCTCGTCACCTGCCAGGGCGGCGACACGACGCGGAATCTTGTTGATGGCCCTGTGCTTGATGCGCTGGGTCCGGATGGGTTTTTGATCAACACCGCTCGTGGCAGCATTGTCGATCAACCGGCCCTGGTCACCGCGTTACAGGAAAACAGAATCGCCGGCGCCGCGCTGGACGTCTTTCACGCGGAGCCAGAAGTCCCCGCCGAGTTGTTGGCGATGGAAAACGTCATCCTGACCCCACACATCGCCAGTTCCACCCATGAAACCCGGCGCGCCATGGCCGATCTCGTCAAAGATAACCTCAAGGCGCATTTTGACGGGAAAGCCGTATTGACGGCAGTGCCACCCCTCCTTTAGGCGAAGCGCCTCCGCAGTTCGGCCAGACTACCCCCGTTTTTCACCGAGCCGGGAAGGTCGTGCCCGACAATCCGTTCGGCAAGGAGTGAAGCTTCAATTAATTTTTCAAGGTCGACGCCAGTTTCGATCCCCATTTCATCGCACATGAACACCAAGTCTTCGGTACAGACATTGCCCGCTGCCGGTTTGCCATCCTTGCCCGCAAAAGGGCAGCCGCCAAGCCCCGCCACCGAGGCGTCGAAAGATGTCACGCCCATCTCCAGCCCCGCATAGGCGTTCGCAACACCCAATCCACGGGTGTCATGCAGATGAAGGGCGATTTTAATGTCCGGCCATTTATCCCGGATTGCCCCGATGACGCGTTTGATAGAATGTGGACTGGCCCAGCCCATGGTGTCGGCGAGCGAATAATATTCGAGTTCTATATCGTGTTCATTAGCGATATCGATGATTTCCTGAATCGTTTCGATGACTTTCGCAGGTGAAATTTCACCTTCGAAATTGCATCCAAATGCCGCCATCACCCCGCCGCGCGCAACGGGAATATTGTGTTTTTTGTAAATTTCGATCTGCGCGTGCTGCACACGGATATTTTCTTTTCGGTCCCTGTTAGTGTTGCGAATCATGAACGCTTCGGACGCAACATTGCTTATGCTGCCGCGCATGTAGAGATCGTCTGCCGCCAACGCCCGTTCCAGCCCGCGTTCGTTCAACCACAGGCCCGTATATTTAACGTCTTTATGGCGTTTAAAACCGGACACGACTGCTTCCGCATCTGCCCAGCCCGGCACTTTCTTCGGGTTCACAAAGGATGATGTTTGAATTTCTGAAAGCCCCGTTTCAGACAATGCGTCGATCAGAGAAATTTTATCAGCGGTCGAAATCGGCCCCGGTTCGATTTGAAATCCTTCACGCGGGCCTTCTTCGTGAATTTGAATGCTGCGCGGCAAATCTGACATGATTCTCTTCCTCCAAAGCGTGTGTTAGAAACTAGCCTAATCGTCACAAAGTCATAAGCGGCATGAACAACTGTAATGCGACCGCGCTTCCGACACAATATCGCTCCGGTTAGGAAGGCGCGGGTTTGCCGGTCATAAAAGCCAACGCTAAACTAATCGTACCACACGCGATGAGCGCTAAGGCGACCATCAAAATAATGTCAAAGCCGCCAGCTGCCAGCAATAGGGCGCCAGCTGCAGGGGCTAATGCGTTGCCGATGGTGACATTCGTTGCAATGGCACCGGAAATCCCACCGAAATGGCGTCGCCCAAAGATCACCGCCGTTACAACCGGGCGCGCAATACTGTTGACGCCAATCCCCGCACCTTGCGCGCAAACAAACAGGATCAAGAGGACTGGGTTGTCACCAGCAAACACCAAGCACAACGACGCGACGATAAGACAGCCATAAGACAACCCGCAAACGGTCTGTATCGACAGCCAGCGTTCGCACACCATCATGGCGACGCGTCCAACCACCTGCATCGGCCCAATCATGGAAATCAATAAAACCGCGAATGACGTCGACGCACCACGATCCGCCAACAGAGGCAGTAAAAAATTAATCAAGACGCCATGGTTCAGCGTGATGGCGCTAAATGCAAACGCTAACATCCAGAATACCGGTTGCCGCAACGCCGTCGAAAGGTCGACGCCGGACAACCCGCTTGAATGGCTTGAAGGCGCCACGTGTGTAGACGCGGCGGCTTGCTCTTTCGCAATCGGCACCGCGCCAAACCAGAACAGCGGTGTCGCTACCAGAATAATTAAGCCCGAATACGCCCAAACGGCGATCCGCCACTCGTACATATCGGCCAGTAACGTCGTCGTTGGAAACGCCAGTGTCCCTGCAAATCCGGCAATTAATGTGATGCGGGTGATCACCTTCCGGGCGTTGTCACCATGGCTATGAACCACGAAGGCGAAGCACGGTTCGTAAAAACAGCCAGACATCGAAACGCCAATGAAGAACCAAACGCCATAAAACGCCGCCTTTGTCTCCACCAGAGGCAACATGCCCAACGCAACTCCGCCCAGCAACCCGCAGGCCGTCAACAGGAACCGTCCATAGCCTTTGTCGATCATTCTCCCCGCGACAGGTGCCAGTAGGGCGGACACGATCAACGCCAGGCTAAATGCGATCGCAAGATCGACTTTTGTCCATCCATAACCAGCTTCCCAATACGACAACATCGCGGGAAACAAATAATACAGGCCCGCCCACACGATGGTTTCCGCCGTCGCAAGCCGCCATGTCGAGACAGCTGATCCCACTTCTGTCGATTCCTGTGGAGTCACATGCACCACCTTTTAAATTTGTCCGAAATCTGTAAGCTCATTGTCATGGTCGTCTCCACTGAGAGGTTGTTGCAAAACTATTTCCTCTTAGTAGCAAACGCTGTGCCATCGTGATTAAATAATGGAATTATTTTTAAATACAGTAAAATCAGCGCCTTATAGATAAAATTCAATTTTCGGACAGGTCTATCCCTAAACTCTGCGTGCCTATAATTTGCTCATGTTAGGGGGTCTGATTAAAAATTGAACATCCAAAGGGCAAAGCCACGCACTGGCGATTTAAGTTGAGGGGGTATCCATGAATAACTGGCAAGTCGGCAATGTTAAAATCACGCGGGTTATCGAAATGCAAGTGTCGGGTGGATCAAAATTCATCCTACCTGACGCCACACGCGACGCCGTCCAGAAAATAGACTGGCTAACCCCCCATTTCGCCGAACCAGACGGCCGTTTGATCATGAGCATTCATGCATTGATTATCGAAGTCGGCGACCGACGTATTATGGTCGACACCTGTCTTGGCAACGACAAAGAGCGCGGCATTCCCGGTTGGAACATGCGCCACGGACCGTTCCTGGAGGATATCTCAGCGGCGGGCTATCCACGCGAGTCCATCGACACCGTATTGTGCACGCATCTCCATGTCGATCATGTGGGGTGGAACACCATGTGGGTCGACGAAAAATGGGTCCCAACCTTCCCCAACGCACGATATTTGTTCGGACGTACGGAATGGGATCACTGGAGTCAGGAGCAGAATTCACAAGCACGCAGCGAAGATATCATCGGCGATTCCGTCCAACCAATTGTCGACGCCAACTTGGCGGATTTGGTCGATTCCGATCACAAAATTACTGATGAAATATGGCTGGAACCCACCCCTGGACATACGCCCGGTCACGTCAGCGTGCGGATATCATCGCAAGGGGAAGACGCGTTAATTACCGGCGACTTCATGCATCACCCGTGTCAAATGGCGCGACCCGATTGGCGGTCTTCAGCGGATTATGACGGCGAATGGGCAGAAAATACGCGCAACGGTTTGTTAGAGCAATACGCTGATCAACCAGTTTTGGTGATAGGCACGCATTTTGCCACACCCACAGCCGGGCATATCCTACGTGACGGCGACGTCTACAGGTTTAAAGTCTAAACAGGACGATCGCCACGCAAGGTGACCCGATTCATTCGGCGCCGCTGACCGTTGTAATCATTAAGCGCAAAATGCTGGGTGCAGCGATTGTCCCAAAGCACCAACGTGCCAGGACGCCATCGCACCCGGCACGTGAATTCGGGCCGCACGGCATGATCACTTAAAAACTGGATGAGCGGCTGGCTTTCTTCAACGCTCATGCCTTTGAAATTCGTCGTATGCGCGCGACTGACAAACAATCCTTTATGGCCGGTTTCCGGATGGATTCTAACAACGGGGTGTTCGGCGACCGAGACTTCCGAACTTTCAATGAACTTACCTTTCATTCCGTCGAGTTTTTTCATGCTCGCCGCACGGCCGCCTTTATAATTTTGCGCCGAACTGTTCACCCCGATTAAATCATCGAGCATTTCGCGCATCGCTGAAGACAAATTTTCATAAGCAAGCTGCATGTTGGTGAACAAGGTGTCGCCACCACTATCCGGCACTTCAAGCGCATAAAGGAAGGTACCCATGGCGGGTTGCGGCAGATAGCTGGTGTCAGAATGCCACCCACCGCCAAAATTCATGGTGTCTTGTTCGGTTTTAAGAATTTCGATGACTTCCGGAAAACCTGGCAATGATTTTATATAAGGATAAATATCGGGTTGGCCGAAGCGGCTGGCGAATTTTACCTGGCGGTCGGGCGTCAAACTTTGGTCGCGAAAGCAAAGCGTTTTGTTGTCCAAAAAAGCCTGATGAATTTCATCGAATTCTTGATTGCCAAGGTCCTGGGACAAATCAACACCAAGTATTTCCGCACCTAACGCGCCCGCAATCGGTTTAACATCAAAGGCTTGATATGCCATTTCGAATCCTCAACGATGAACATCAAGAAACCACTATATCAACCCATTCGGTTAATACCATCTAATGCGGCGGTCTTGTAGCACTCCGCCAGTGTGGGGTAATTGAACACAGTGTTGACGAAATAATCGATCGTACCGCCAAGCTGCAAAACCGCTTGGCCAATATGGATCAACTCACTGGCGCCTTCGCCCAGAATGGCGACCCCCAGCAATTCGCGGGTTTCCATGTGAAACAACAGTTTCAACATCCCAATGGAATCGCCGATGATCTGGCCCCGGGATATCTCCCGATACGACGCCTTGCCAACTTCGTAGGGAACGCCGGCTTCGGTCAACTCTTCCTCATTTTGGCCGATCACCGAAATTTCCGGGATCGTATAAATGCCATACGGTAGAACCGTGCCCTTATTTCCTGGGTCCACGCCAAACGCATGACAGGATGCGTGGCGCCCTTGCTCCATCGACGTCGATGCCAAGCTGGGAAATCCGATAACATCGCCGACAGCATAAATATTTGGAACGATGGTCTGGTAATTTTCATTCACGCTTAACAATTCCCGCTCGATCACGTCTATGCCCAACCTTTCCAGCCCTAGCGTGGACGTCGAACCGGTTCGTCCCACACTATACAGCGCATTATCGGCAAGTATCTGTTTGCCGCTTGCCAAACGAATGCGAACCCGGTCCCCTCGGTCGTCGGTGTATTTTTCAACAGCACTCACAGCTTCGCCCAACCGCATGGTCATACGGTTTTGGCGTAATTGATACACCAATGTGTCTATAATTTCGGAATCGACAAACGTCAAAAGACGTGGCCGCATATCAATCAACGTGACGCGGACGCCCAGAGCGGCAAAGATCGTAGCGTATTCCAGCCCGATCACACCGGCACCCACAACCGCCATAGACTTGGGTAATTCGGGCAAATGCAAAAGGTCGTCACTCGTGAAGATACGCCGACCGTCGAATTCGACGTGACTATCCTTCGTGGTTTCCGTTCCCACGGCGATAACCGCAAAATCCGTTGTCACCTCCCGGGACCCAACCCCTTCGATGCTTTTCAAACGAACCGTATGCGCGTCGATAAAAGACGCGTCTGCCGAGATAAGGTCAACGCCGTTTCGTTGCAACTGATGTCGGGTCGTATCGAGTTCATTAGCGATGACGTGTTCCGTCCGATAGAATAAATCGCCCATCGCAATATCGCTTTTCACCGAATAAGACGCGCCGTAAATGCTGCGTTCCTGATAGCCAGAGAGATGTAAGGCCGCCTCGCGCAATGTTTTACTGGGTATTGTGCCGGTATTGATGCAGGTGCCTCCGACGACCGCCTTGTGCTCCACGACCGCGACTCGTTTGCCCAGTTTCGCCGCCTGAATCGCCGCGCGCTGACCGGCGGGCCCAGACCCTAAGGCAATCAGATCATAATCAAATTTGCTCATCGCACCCTCAGGCATATTAAAGTTCCCCCACACCGTCCGTCAAAATAACACCATAATCACAAAAGGCCTCGTTCCCGCAGCACCTCTTCCGCGACGGCGAAACTGTCGATGGATGCCGGAATGCCGCAATACAACACAGATTGCAGCAGCACTTCCTGGATCTCTTCAACTGTACATCCATTGTTTAAAGCCGAGTTAACGTGGATCCGAATTTCATGGGGACGATTCAACGCCGTCAACATCGCCAAACACAACATGCTGCGGGTCTTGGGCTCCAATCCTGGCCGGGACCATATCTCGCCAAACGCATACTCCTCTGACAACGCCCGCAACGGCGCATTAAACGAATTGGTGCTGGCGTCCCGTTTCGCAAGATAGTCTTCACCAAGATTTTCTCGCAGATACTGCCGCCCCGTTTCTCGCCGCTCGTTCATATTTGTTTCCTTGCAAGTATTTTGAATGATACAAAGTGACGGTAAACATTGAAGACTATATCAGGTTTACCTATTAATAATGTTGGATCTGTCCAAGATTACGAGTTCAAATGCAATTTAACCCGTTGCCTCAATTAAGATAAATGATCTTACGCGTCACTGTTATTAAATCGCCACTCGCATTCCTTTAAAATAGCCCGAAATGAGCCCTTGGGACACCGTTGAATTTGCGCATATGGCGCTTCGCCTGGTTCCAGGAATGCTCAACCCCCTTGATGTGGTTTCGCTTGTCGGCGAATAATTCCCAATGCTTGACCCAGAAGTGATCGGTGTCCGACACAACAAGCACGTTGTAGCACCGCCAATCAACGCTATAAACGATGCTGGCAGGCACAATCTTATGCGCCATGACAAGAAACAAAGTTGCCGACGACGCGTCGGGAATAATTTTCGTGTAAACCTTTCCACCACGCTTACTTCGCCGCATCTCCGCCACTGAACCGGCGATTAGGATGTCAATTACCGATGCTCCAATGGGCGACGCCATTTCATATATCTTAAAACAAATGGTTAAACAGAAAACCAGACCGAAACAGTGACAGGGTTCACCAACTTGCGGCAGATATAAATTTTTTCAGCTTAGATTCAATTTTGTTTTGGATTTATAAGGCGTTCGCAGGCATCGTGAGGCTCGGTCCGTATCCGGATCGGTATCTTATGCCAATATTTAGCGGAAGCTTTGTCCGAACGGAGTATATGCGCATGAAACAAGTTTGTTACTTCGAAACCCTTTTAAACCTTGAGCTGTTCGAACAAATTTTGACTCAGGATGGCGACATTGCGCTGTCTCGGATCGACCGGGACATGTCGAATTCCGAAGTCGACAAAGTGCTGTCTTCAATTCACGGGTATCATACGCGCGGTAATCAAAGTCTGATACCGAAGCGATATATCATTGAAAAAAACTTTCTCCAAAGATGCCCGAATCTTCTGGCGGTCTCCACAGGCGGAGCCGGGTATGATTCGATTGTTGTCGAAAATTGTACAGAAGCGGGCGTATTGGTCACGAATCAGGCGGGCCTGAACGCCGAAGCCGTCGCTGAACACGCCTTGGCCATGATGCTATCTCTGACAAAGAAAATTACGCAGGTTAATGCGGCCATGCGCCGCGACCCGGACTTGGAGCGTTACCATTTTCGCAATAACGACATGTTCGGAAAGACGCTGGGTATTGTTGGTCTTGGCCAAATAGGCGCGCGGGTCGCCCACATTTGTAAAACCGCGTTTGGTATGGATGTCATGGCGGTGCATCCCCGCATAACACCGGAACAAGCCATCGAACGGAACGCCCGACTGGTTGATTTCACGGAACTGCTCGAACAGTCAGACTTTGTACTGGTCAGTTGTGGATTGAACGACGAAACCCGCGGCATGTTCGGCGACAATGAATTTGAACGCATGAAATCAAGCGCCTACTTCATCACCATCGGACGCGGCGGCATTCATGATGAAGAAGCCCTCACGCGCGCGCTAACCGCTGGTGAAGTGGCCGGCGCTGGATTAGACGTCTGGCTGCAGGAACCGCCACCCCACGATCACCCTCTACTCTCGTTCGAGAACGTGCTGGCGTCCCCGCACACCGCTGCGATGACCCACGAAAGCGCGCAAAAAGCGATGACAGGCGCTGCGGAACAATGGCGGCAAATTATGAACGGAGAGTTTCCGCCGCGGTGCGTGAACCCCAAAGCCTGGCCCCATTATGCGGAACGTTTCGAGGCCATTATGGGGCATCCGCCGACAGGGAATCCAGGTTAACTCATAATCTTATAAATAACCGCCAACTATTTATAAAAATTAATACTTCGTGATAAAACACGGCACAATATTTGCCTGAATACGGGCGCATAAGGCTCTAGCAACCGGACGTTCGCCCACAGGCGACGTTTGGATCCGGTAAATACGTCCGCTGCCGGTTTGAGCTTCACGAATTTCAAGTGCGACGCCTTGCAGCACGCCTTTGAGTGACCGGCCCAGCCCCGTCCCCACTTTTCGCGCATTATCCAAGGACGTAAAGGCACCGAGTTGCACCTTCCAATCAGCAGGCTCACCCTTTGGCGTGCCGGACGGCCTAGGCAGTGACGCATGAGACGGCGGCGTTAATGTTATTGGCGTTCGCTGCGACTCTTCGTTTCGCGCGCGAATGTCAGCTTGCAAACTTTGCGCAATTGTTTCCCGGGTAACGGGATGTCCAGCGCCAAGAGACGTTGTCAAAATTTTTGCCGCCCGCTGATATAAAATGGCGGCCCGGCCTGAGTTCCCCACTTTTTCATGCAATGTCGCCAAATTTTTAACTTCGAACCCGGTGCGAGATGCCGTCGGTCCGAATTCACGTTCCGACAAAGCTGCCGCTCGTTCCAGAAACGGAATTGCTTCGTCAAACTTTCCCGCCTTGAATAACGTGGCCCCTTGTCGGTGGTTCTGCGTAAGCGCCGCCGATTGTCCATAAGCCAGACTGGAAGCGCCAATCAGGGCAAAAACAACATAGACTCCCAAATGCCAAAAACACAACGAGCGCCGCCTCATGTTGTCACGTCAACGGGA
>JAPKDL010000117.1 GCA_028822585.1 Alphaproteobacteria bacterium
TGTAGCTTTGCAGGATACGCTGGACTTCACGCGCGATGTCGTAATGATCCTGTCCCACCGTCCGCGGTTCCAGAATGCGGCTGGTGGAATCGAGCGGGTCGACGGCAGGATAAATGCCAAGTTCCGCAATTTGACGCGACAACACCGTGGTGGCGTCCAGGTGAGCAAAGGTCGTGGCCGGTGCCGGATCGGTCAAATCATCCGCAGGCACATAGACGGCTTGCACGCTGGTAATGGACCCTTTTTGGGTGGTCGTGATGCGTTCCTGCAAGTTGCCCATATCCGTGCCCAGGGTCGGCTGATAGCCTACCGCCGAGGGAATGCGGCCCAGCAGCGCGGAGACTTCGGAACCGGCTTGGGTGAAACGAAAAATGTTATCAACGAAGAAAAGCACGTCCTGGCCTTCTTCATCGCGGAAATATTCCGCTAAGGTCAAGCCGGTCAACGCGACACGGGAGCGGGCCCCCGGAGGTTCGTTCATTTGACCATACACCAGGGCGGCTTTGGATTCGCCGTCCGGTACGATAACGCCGGATTCGATCATTTCGTAATACAGATCGTTGCCTTCACGGGTCCGTTCGCCAACACCGGCGAAAACCGAGTACCCGCCATGCGCTTTCGCAATATTGTTGATCAGCTCCATGATGATGACCGTCTTGCCGACGCCCGCACCGCCGAACAGGCCGATCTTGCCGCCTTTCGGGTAAGGGGTCAGCAGATCGACGACCTTGATGCCGGTGACCAATTGTTCGGTTTCCGTCGATTGCTCAATAAATTCCGGGGCGCTCCGGTGAATTGGTAGCGACATTTTGGCGTTGATTGGACCCCGTTCATCGACAGGCTCGCCAATGACGTTGATAATTCGACCCAGCGTTTCCGGCCCGACGGGCACGGTAATCGGCGCGCCAGTGTCGGCCACTTCCTGCCCACGAACCATACCTTCCGATGAGTCCATTGCGATACAGCGAACCGTACGTTCGCCTAAATGTTGAGCCACTTCCATGACCAGGGTCTGTCCCTGATTTTTGGTTGTGACGGCGTTCATAATCGCTGGCAAATCGCCGTCGAAATGTACGTCAATGACGGCACCGGTGACCTGGGTCACTTTGCCTACGAGGATTTTTGCCATGGGGTTACTCCCGATTCGAACTAAACGAAATTTATAGGGCCTCTGCGCCGGAAATGATTTCAATCAATTCCTTTGTGATTGCGGCCTGACGGGTCCTGTTGTAAGTGGTCGTCAGGTTGTCAATCATATCTCCGGCATTCCGCGACGCGCTGTCCATTGCGGTCATGCGCGCGCCTTGTTCCGAGGCGAATGATTCTAACATTGAGCGAAAAATCTGGACGGATAGATTTCTGGGCAGCAACGCCGCCAGAATTTCTTCTTCGTCCGGCTCGAATTCGTATACGGCGCCATCGCCACTGTTTTGCGCGGCGCCGTTTTCACTGGCATCGTCGCCCTCTTCACTCGCCGGAGCGGTGAAGGGAATCAGCTGCAAGGGCGTAACGATTTGAGTCAGCGCCGACACAAATCGACTATAGATGACCGTGCAGATGTCAAACTCACCGGCGGCGAACATGTCAACGACAGCGTTGGACACAAGCGCGGCACCATCAAAGTTTGGTGATGGTTTCGATATCTCTTCATGCGCCGCAATGATTTTATCGGCATGGTCCCGACGTAGCACCGACACGCCTTTTTTACCGACAACAATAAGTTTGACTGTTTTGCCGTCTGCTTGAAGTGTGCGAATGCGTTGTCGGACATCGCGGGTAATGGAGCTGTTGAAGCCGCCGCAAAGGCCGCGATCTGATGTCACGACAATAAGTAAATGGGTGTCGTCCTTGCCGGTGCCGGCCAACATGGGCGGCGCGCTTTCCGGGTTCGCCGCTGCACTTGCCGCCAATGAAGAGAGCATACGTTCCATGCGTTCCGCATAGGGCCGTGCGGCTTCCGCCTTATCCTGGGCTTTACGCAGCTTCGCCGCCGCGACCATTTTCATGGCCGACGTAATGCGTTGCGTCGACTTGACGCTCGCGATGCTGTTTCGAAGATCCTTGAGGTTCGCCATATTTTTAGCCGGTTCTAACCGTCGTCACGAGGTTAAACGAACCCCTTCGCGAAGGTTTCGGTGATTTCCAGCATATTCTTTTCGGTGTCGCCCGAAATTTCGCCCGAGTCGCGAATGGACGCCAGCACATCGGCGTGGTCTGCGCGATAATGATCCAACAGTGTCGATTCAAAGCGACGAACATTTTCAAGGGGGACCGTATCCAGGAAACCGCGGACCCCGGTGAAAATCGCCACGACTTGTTCTTCAACGGCCAGAGGGCTGAACTGATCTTGTTTCAGTAATTCTGTCAATCGCGCCCCGCGCGCTAGAAGTTGTTGGGTTATCGGGTCCAGATCGGAAGCAAACTGTGAGAATGCTTCCATTTCCCGATACTGCGCCAGTTCAAGCTTAATTGTACCGGCAACTTGCTTCATTGCCTTTAATTGCGCCGCCGATCCTACACGAGACACTGACAGACCAACGTTAATGGCCGGCCGGACGCCTTTGTAGAATAGTTCGGTTTCCAAGAAGATCTGGCCGTCGGTGATCGAAATCACGTTTGTCGGAATATAAGCCGCCACATCGTTCGCCTGGGTTTCAATGACCGGCAGTGCTGTTAGCGAGCCAAGGCCGTGTTCTTCGTTCATTTTCGCCGCACGTTCCAATAGGCGTGAATGTAAGTAGAACACGTCGCCCGGAAATGCTTCACGTCCCGGCGGACGGCGCAACAACAAGGACATTTGACGATAGGCCGTCGCCTGTTTGGACAAATCGTCATATACGATGACGGCGTGCATGCCATTGTCGCGGAAAAATTCGCCCATGGCGCAGCCGGTATAAGGTGCCAGAAACTGCAGCGGCGCCGGGTCAGACGCGGTCGCGGCGACGACGATGGTGTAATCCATCGCGCCATGTTCTTCCAAGGTTTTGACAACCTGGGCCACTGTGGAGCGTTTTTGGCCGATGGCGACGTAGATGCAGTAGAGCTTTTTCGACTCGTCGTCACCTGCGTTGATGTTCTTTTGGTTGATGATAGTGTCAATCGCCACCGCCGTTTTGCCGGTCTGGCGATCGCCAATGATCAATTCGCGTTGTCCGCGTCCCACCGGTACCAGCGCGTCGAGCGCTTTGAGACCGGTTTGCACCGGCTCATGCACCGATTTACGCGGGATAATGCCGGGGGCTTTAACTTCAACCCGTTGGAGGTTTACATCTTCGATGGGGCCTTTGCCGTCAATGGGATTGCCGAGCCCGTCCACAACCCGTCCCAACATGCCACGTCCGACGGGGACTTCAACGATGGCGCCTGTACGTTTGACCGTGTCGCCTTCCTTGATGTCCCGGTCGTCGCCGAAAATAACGACGCCGACATTGTCGGTTTCCAGGTTGAGCGCCATCCCTCGGATGCCGCCGGGAAATTCGACCATCTCGCCGGCCTGAACATTATCCAGTCCGTACACGCGGGCGACGCCATCACCAACCGAAATTACCTGGCCAACCTCGGCGACATCCGCCTCGGTGCCGAAACCGGCAATTTGCTCTTTTATAATTGAAGAAATTTCAGCAGCGCGGATATCCATCAGCTAGCCCCTTTCATCGCGATTCTTAACTTGGACAACTGCGTGCGCAGCGTTGTATCCACCATTCGGCTGCCGACCTTTACGATCATGCCGCCGATCAAATCCGGATCGACCTGATGTTCGACGGTAACTTTTCCGCCAAGCGTATTTTGCAGGGAGTCCGTCAATTCATTAATCTGTGCATCACTGAGGGCGCGGGCGGCGGTGACTTCGGCGGTAACTTCGCCGCGCTGTCGCGCCAATTGCGCCAAATACGCTGTGACCATGTCGCTCAGCGCAAACAGCCGACGATTTCGCGCGATCAGCCCGACGAAATTTTTGGTCAGAACATTCACGTCCATTGCCTTGAGAACGGCGTCCATGGCCGCGCCTTGCGCTTCGCGGCTCAACACCGGACTGCCGACGAGTCGTTGAAGGTCGTCACTCTCTGACGTGGATTGCTGCAGGGACCGCAAATCGTCCGCGACGGTATCAAGCAACTTCTGCTCGTCCGCGAGATCGAATAGCGCCGCTGCATAGCGATCAGCCAATTGGGAAACAGCCGCGTTGGAAGCCAACGAAAATACCCTCGAAAACTCTAAAAAACCCTATACTCGCACCGTACTTGCAAACTCTTAGCGTATCGGCGCGCACCTCCCGACCAAGCGTCTCAGCCCGGAAGCGTGCGGTGTGTACCATAGACGTTTCAGGCTTTCAAGCCGCCTAAGCGACCGTTTTTGAGTGAGCGCCTAAAAACTCGTTTGGTTGCCGGTCGGCGAAAGCCTTAGGGGCCTACAAAAAGCTGTAAGGATCGACATCAACCTGGATTCGCACGGTGGACGGCGTTTTTACCTGAGGCAGCCAATCTCGTAGAAGTGCGGAAACGGCGACGTTACGATCCGTCTTCAATAATAGGCGTCGGCGATGGCGTCCGCGCAACATCGCCAGCGGCGCTGGAGCCGGACCCAACGTCCGCACGTCGGATCGATGAGGCGCGCGGCGCGCCAATTCACGCGCTACTGCGTCCACGGCTTGCTCGTCGCGGCCGGACACGATTAACGCCGCCAAACGGCCAAAAGGCGGCCAATGCCCTACGCGTCGTGCCTGCGCCTCGGCTTTTAAAAAACCATCCCGGTCGCCATTCGACATGGCTTGCATAACCGGGTGGCCCGGTTGGTAAGTCTGCAAATACACCGCGCCAGGTCGTTCCGCCCGACCGGCGCGGCCTGCGACTTGATGTAGCAGTTGGTAGGTGCGTTCCGCCGCGCGTAAATCGCCCCCCGCCAATCCAAGATCGGCGTCGATGACGCCGACCAGCGTCAAATTTGGAAAATGGTGGCCCTTGGCGACGATTTGCGTGCCGACAAGGATATCAACCTCTTGTTCCATGACTTTTCGGACAAATTCCGCCGCGTCCGACGGATTGCGCATATTGTCGCTGGTGACGACCATCAGCCGCGCTTCGGGAAACAGCGCCATGGCTTCTTCCGCCACTCGTTCGACACCCGGGCCGCAGGCAACCAAGCTGCCTTCCGCTTTGCAGGAGGGGCACGCTTTAGGCTGTCTGCTGGCCAATCCGCAGTGATGGCATTGCAAGCGACCTTGAAAACGATGTTCGACCAGCCAGGCGGTGCAATTCGGACATTCTAACCGATGGCCGCAGGTGCGGCACAGGGTCAGGGGCGCATAGCCGCGACGGTTGAGGAACAATAGGGATTGTTGCCCGGCGGCGAATGTCTTGGCCAGGGCAGTGCGCAAGGGCGGCGACAACCAGCATTGACGTTCCGGCGGGTCGACGCGCAAATCGATCACGTGAATGTCAGGCAATTCAGCGCCGCCATGGCGGGTGGGTAAACGGACACGGGCGTAACGGTCGGTCTCCACGTTCACGATGGTTTCCAGCGACGGCGTCGCGGACGCCAGGATCGCCGGAAAGTCACCAATTCGTGCCCGGACGATGGCCATGTCGCGGGCATGATAGGCGACGCCGTCTTCCTGTTTAAAAGCGCCATCATGTTCTTCATCCACCACGACCAGACCCAAATCCGGAAAAGGCAGAAACAACGCGGAGCGGGCGCCGACGACGACTCTGGCGTGTCCCTGGGCGATGGCGCGCCACGCTGCGCGGCGCGTGGCTGGCGTCAATTCGGAATGCCATGCCACCGGTTGGACGCCAAAACGCCCTTCAAACCGGCGTAACCATTGTGCGCCTAGGGCAATTTCCGGCAATAGCACAAGCGCTTGATGCCCTCGACGCAAGGCTTCGGCGATGGCCTCAAAGTATACTTCGGTCTTGCCGGCGCCGGTCACGCCATCCACCAGCGTTACGGAAAATGCGCCAATTTTCGCGCATAATGCTGTCGCCGCATCGTGCTGCGCGGTGGACAGAACGGGGCCGCCGCTGTCGGGGTCCGGTTGTGGCACCGTACGTTCAACGGGCAATAGGACAATACGGATGGCGCCGGTTTCCGCTAATTTCCGGACCACGCTTGTTGAGACGCCGGTTTCAAAGGCTATATCGGCTTGGGTGCGCGGTGGTCCGTCACGCAAAAGGTCGAGAATGCGGCGGCGTGCAGGCGTCATGCGTAAATCTGTGGGGCTTTTGCCGAAGGCGTAAGCGATTCGCGGTTTTGGCGGCTCCAGGGCGGCGGGAACGCTCATCGCCATGCGCAGCACCGCGCCCAGCGGCGCCGTCGTATACCCCGAAACCCAGTCGACCAAACGCCGAGTTTCTTCGGGTAAGGTCAAGGTGGAGGCGACGCCGATAACGTTCTTCAGGCGGTCGTCTGAAACCGCTCCCGCCTTTTCTTCCAAGACGTTGTCCCACACTACGCCCAGCGCTTCCCGGCGCCCCAAGGGGACCAATACAAATTGGCCGGTCGCGAGATGCAGCTCCGGCGGTACACGGTAGTCGTAGGCACCCGCCAAGGGCAGTGGCAAAAGGACCTTGACCCGCCCCACGCCTCCGGACGATACCTGATCGTCGGGTGCGTCATTAACGTTCAAATGGTCGGTCACGGGATTGGTCATGGACGGGAGTCTAACGGAGGCGGTATTGACTGCGCCATAACCAATTTTAGAGAACACCGAGGGAAACGATGAAATTTTTTGTAGACACCGCCGACATTGGTGAAATTCGCGAGCTGGCCGACACCGGTCTATTGGACGGTGTGACGACGAATCCATCGCTGATCGCTAAATCCGGGCGGGATTTTTTCGAGGTCATCACCGAAATTTCTCAGGCCGTCGAGGGCCCGGTCAGCGCGGAAGTTGCTGCGACTGATTTCGACACGATGTTGGCGGAAGGCCGCAAATTAGCCGGTATCGCCGACAATATTGCGGTCAAGGTTCCCTTGACGCGGGCGGGACTGAAAACCTGTAAGGCGTTGTCTGGAGATGGTGTAAAGGTCAATGTCACCCTGTGCTTTTCGGCCAATCAGGCGATTTTGGCCGCCAAGGCGGGCGCGTCGTTCATTTCGCCGTTTGTTGGGCGGCTGGATGACATCGCCATGGATGGCATGGGATTGATCGAAGATATCTGCAATGTGTACGCCAATTACCCCAAATTCACGACCGAAGTGCTGGTGGCGTCGATTCGCTCGCCGAAGGATATTCTGGAATCAGCGCGAATGGGCGCGGATGTTGCGACGATCCCGCCAAATGTGTTGTGGTCGTTATTTGAGCATCCGTTGACGGATAAAGGCTTGGCGGCGTTCCTGTCGGATTGGAAAAAAACCGGACAGTCTATTCTGTAGCGGTCTATAACCATGCCCGAAACGCCAACCAAACCACGCAAGAGCAATCTGGACGCCGCACAGGTCATCCAATATCTGTCGGATAATCCTGATTTCTTGCAGGAAAACCCTGACCTCTATCGCGTGATGATGCCGCCGGAACGCGGCCTGGGCGATGGCGTATCCGATTTACAATCTGTGATCATCGAACGGCTTCGCGGCGATGCGGAACGTTTAAAATTACGACAGCGGGACTTAATGATCACCAGCCGCGCCAATTTAAGCACCCAGGCGCGGGTGCATGAATGCGTGCTGGCGTTGCTGGCGGCGGTGTCGTTTGAACAGGTTATTCAAGTGGTTACGAGCGATTTCGCCATCCTGATGGACCTTGATGTTGTTACGTTCTGCGTTGAAATGGAAGCTGGTGACAATATTGTAACCTTGCCAACCGTTGGGTTGCGTGGCGTGCGCGAAGGTCTTGTGGACACAATTATTGGCGCAGGCCGCAAGGTGACGCTTTACAGCGATATCGACGGCGACCCGGAAATCTTTGGTGGCGGGGCCGCGTTGGTGCGTTCGACGGCCCTGGTCCGCATCGACGTCTCGGATGCAAGCCCCCCGGCGTTGGTTGCGTTTGGAACGCGGAAATCTGGAAAATTTCATGCAAAACAAGGCACGGAGCTCCTCGGTTTTTTGGGCCGAGTCTTAGAGTATGTCACGCGCACATGGCTGAACCTTCCGGAATAAAATCAACTGACCCCGCCAAGCCGCACGCCTTTATATTGGAAGACGCGCGGCTGGCGGCGGTCCTGAGCGATTGGATGCGTTGGCTGGAAGATGAACGTCGTGTTGCCGCGCATACGATCGACGGATATCGTCGCGATATCCTGGAATTTCTGACTTTTATTCAACATCACCAAGGTGGCGTACTGACGTCCGAGAGTCTTGCGTCGCTCCGGCCCGCCGAATTTCGCGCGTGGCTGGCGAAGCGCATAGGGGATGGGTTGAAGCGGACTTCCATCGCGCGCGCGTTGTCCGTCGTGCGGAATTTTTTTCGATGGTGTGAACGCAACAATCGTTTGACGAACCAGGCCATTCTATCGATACGAACGCCGCGTCTGCCACATGCCGTACCACGACCGCTTAGCCCGGACGACGCGATTGCTGTTATCGAAACAGCTCAGAAAATCGCGGATGAGCCATGGGTGGGACTGCGCGACGCGGCGCTGTTCACGCTGTTATATGGCTGCGGATTACGAATTTCGGAGGCGCTGGCCCTGACGCCGGGTCATTTTGGTGAAACGAGCGACAGCCTTATCGTGGATGGGAAGGGTGGCAAACAGCGCATGGTCCCGGTTCTGTTCGTGGTCCGGGAAGCCGTCGTCGCTTACGTCAAAGCATGTCCCTTCATGTTGGCGGTGGGTCAGGCGTTGTTTCGCGGCGTGCGGGGCGGGCCGCTTAATCCTGGCGTTGCGCAAGCCCGGATGCGGCTGGCGCGGGGGCAGTTGGGGCTGCCTGACACCGCGACGCCGCACGCCTTGCGTCATTCCTTCGCGACCCATCTGTTGGCGGGTGGCGGTGATTTGCGCGCGATTCAGGAAATGTTGGGGCATGCGTCGCTGTCGACGACGCAACGTTACACGGAAGTTGAAACTGACAGGTTGATGGCGGAATACCGCGCGACGCACCCTCGCGCCTAAAACGGCAACACCATGGCGTTGGGTCGTCAATATATGGCATGGCGAGCGGGTGATTTTAGGAGTAGGACGACGAAACGAATCTTGGGCGCAGCGTTGATATCAATCAGGTCATCTTCACCGAAATTGAAAAGCGCACGATTATACGATTCTATGAAGCCATTGGTCTTTACAACGCGGATAGAGATGGCTGTATTTACAGGGAAATCCCATAAACGTGAGTCGAAGCGGATGCCGCCAGAGCTCGCCAAGCGTCATAAGTTGCCGCCGGGACTGGCCAAGCGCCAGCGTTTTCCGAAAGGTATTGAAAGGTGCCGGTTGCCGACCAATCTGGAACGCATTCTCGTGGAAAACAATATCGTCCTGATTCAAAA
>JAPKDL010000118.1 GCA_028822585.1 Alphaproteobacteria bacterium
GCGCCCGTAACTTTGCGAAACTGAACAAGACCTTCGGGCTTTTCGGTCGCGGCGGGCGGGGCGGCGGCAACTTGAACCGGCGTAGGCGCCGCGTGCGCGTTCGCATTGAGGGGTTTCCGGTGAACAGGCGGCAACAACCGTTTTGGTTTCGCCAACGCAGGGTGGTCATGCGCGACTTGCAGCGTGACGGACGAGGCCTTCGGATCGACAGTCGCCTTTGGATACCGATTTGTGGTCGCGTGGGGAGCTGGCGACGACGGTACCGCAGTCGCAACCGGCGTCAGGGCAGGTTTTACCATCTGCCCTTTTGTTGCCCGCCCTTTTGTTAAAGGCGCGGGCTTTTTTTTAGGGACCACAGCTTTTGGCGCTTCGGTTATTTTCTGGGAGGGCGCTTTCAAAAGCACATCAACAACAATCCGGGTTGTTGACCGAAAATGTCGCAAACGCGCATCCTGCGGGACCTTCAAGATCAAAACCGTACCACCATTTTTATCACGCACGGCGCTCAGCGCCACTGTCTGCGGCAACCGTCCGGCAAGCGCTAACTGGTCAACATTAACCAATTCGCCAAACGAAATCTCGACCTCGCCTCCGCGTTTTACCGCCGTATATCGAGTTGGTTTTATCCAATCGAAGACGAGCCTTGTATAGGTAGGATGCTGACCGACTCTAATTGGCAAGCGAGCCCGGGCTTTACGCTTAACCGCTGTTTTTCCACCAGGACGGAAATCAACAACGATAGCAGACTCATTGCGGAACGATTTCACTGTATAATCGCCAAGCAGTCGAATTAGCGCCGTGCGCCCGTCACTGGATATCCGAGCGTTGAGAACATGATCCCGCAACTTCGAGACGGCGGGGCCAAACCGAGCCGTAAACGATCGATCAAAGCGTACGGACAAAACCTGATTGACCACACGCGCGCTATACTGAACCGGCGACGGCCAATCGAAAACAATGCGGCCATATCCCTCATGCGCGCCGCCCCGCACCTGTACGGTGTCAGCGCCATAAACTTGTGGCGCGACAAGCATTACAGCCAGAAGTCCCCCCACCAAAGCGGCAATGGTGAGCCGACGCATCAAAGCACCCCAGCCGTTGAATAAATGATAATGTCAACCCGACAGGACAAAGCATTCCGGCGAAATTCTGAAAGCTGTGCGCTCAAATGCTGATATCGCGAATCACCTACGCTCAAAACATAAAAGGCACAGTCATATCCACTGGCCGCCAGCGCCTTGGAAACACTCACAGCACGCGCCAGCGAGAGGCTCCAGTTTGATTCGAATGTCGCGCCTTCATACCCTCTTGGCGCGGCATGTCCCCGAATTTCAATCTGATTGCCAAAAGTAATAACAAAATTTCCTAAAATTTAATTTCTATAGATTTTGACATGCGTACACAGCTAACGACAAGAACTACCCGGCAAACCCTACCATTCATCGGGGCGTTTATCCTATGGTGGGGGCGGCCATACTTCAGACTTCCCGCAACCACGTTATGGAACGCAGATCATAGACGTCCTCTATCCGTTCTAATAACCTGAGGACATTCAGAAAACAAACGCAGACTCAACAACCCTCCGCTTCCTTCCTCCATGCGGCGGGAAAAGACCAACACCCCATACGGGGGTCGGCCTTTGTCTGCGTAATCCCCATAGGGAGATAGGGACTTAGTCGTCTCGGTGCGATCGCTCCATCCGTTCATGTTGCTCTTGCGCTTCAATGGTCAACGTCGCGATAGGTCTGGCTTCGAGGCGGCGTAACGAAATCGGAGCATTTGTTTCTTCACAATATCCGTACGTGCCGTCTTCAATTCGGCGTAGTGCGGCGTCAATTTTACCAACCAACTTTCGTTGGCGGTCCCGCGTTCGCAACTCCAAGGATCGGCCCGTCTCCAACGTAGCGCGGTCCGCCATGTCAGGTTCGACCAAATTCTCCACTTGAAGGCTGTCCAACGTATCCCTAGTTTCCCCCAACAGCTCTTCTTTCCATTCTAAGAGCCTAAGTTTGAAATATTCTTTTTGCTTCGGATTCATAAATTTTTCTTTTTCCGAAGGCCGATACTTCGACGGAAGCATAAGCGACATACATCCCCCCATAGCGTGAACTGCGATGAAACGGTGGGCAATATATCCGCGCTCTATCGGCGGGACAAGTCCCGGAAAACAAGCAATAAAATAAATTGGAATAGTGTCGTGGTCAGGCTCGGGGTTTATATCTGGCGATTTCCACCCGATACAGCAAATGAGTCAAACGACATTACTAATAGTATTCTGGACGGCCAACTAAAGGGCCTGCTGGATTTATGCTACAAAATTCTGCCTAATTTTCAGTCCGCACTTGACCGCTTGAACGATGTTTTCACCACACAGTTAAATACCTTTCATAACCAAGGCACGGCATTTCCACCGTCCGCAAAACTGACGGCGACACAACCCTTACAGGCTACCAACGCTTTCGCAGCGACGGGTAACGTCCACATTTTGATTTTAAATAATATCACGGGCGATGTCGTCAACCCGATAAACGCCGGATTAACTGGCACGCCTGCGTCGTTAAATGCAAACAGCGCAATGGTGCTTCAGGCGCAGACTGTCGGCCAGGGCATTGCAATCAACGAACGCGATAGCGCCGTCACAGTCGCTGGCGGACAAACCCGGGGGTTTCCATTATTTCGGCATCAATGATTTTTTCGATGTCTCAAGTAATACCGTCCAATATACAAATTTCGCAACTGTGACGCAAAACACCAGCACCATAGCACTTAAGCTTGGCCCGCTCCCTGAATTTCCGATTTAACACCACCGCAGGCGTGAATGCCGCGTATGTCGCGGGCAACACTTTGGAAGAAATTGCAGCGATCATCAACGGCACGGCGACGCTATCCGCACAAAACATTTCCGCTGTCATCGAAACCGAATCTGGTAGGCGACGGTTGATCATTCGTGATACGGACGGCAATAATTGCACCCCGACCGATAGCGGCACCTTGTTCTCTACCCTTGGCATGGCGTCAAACTCGACGAGCCAAACGGCGGATACGATCGACCTGAAAAAACTGTTGCAGGGTCTATTGGATCAAATCGTTGACCTTTTAAACGTTCGGGATAAAATCCGGTTCGTGTTCGCTGGCGTTGACATTCAAACCAAGCCTGCTCAGCTAAACAATGGGATCTATAGGCCCTTCCGCCCATATAAGATGGCCCGATGCATCGTTAAAAGCGGCAACGCTCGACATTTTCCGCAGCGACAGTCAATATTTTTTATAAAGTGACGCAGCTTGGTAAAGTTGAATGGATTGGTGCAAGGCAATGGCTTCATTAAGAAGTTCAGCTACCAAAACAGATCCACCCGACGAACCAGCCATATTGCACGTTATCTCAACACTATACAGGCGTAGACCGCGCCGTCATTAGAGCTTGATAATACTACAGAAGCGTCAACGCCATAACGGCGAGCAAGGCGCAGCAGAATGCAGCGCCCCAAGTCAGGAGTCCGCACACCATGCTCCATGTCTCGAGGTTGTCTTTTGGTGACTCTAAAAATTGCATTTGTTGCATGACCCACTCCCGCTTTACTCACTCGTAAATTAACTCGTCCATCTTGAGTACCCCGGCGGATGCCATTTGGCAAGAGAACCCCTTCGAATCCTGCCCCCCTAAGCGTCAATAATTGCGCGGTCGCCTTTCATGCTCACACGCCCTTCGGCGCACAACCGTAACGCGCGGGGATAAATATCATGTTCTTCAACCAGAATACGCGCTGCCAGGGTTTCAGCGTCGTCATCCGGCAATAAGGGGACAGCCGCTTGTGCAATAATCGGCCCCGTATCCGCATCTGCGCGGACGAAATGCACGGTGCATCCCGCCACTTTCACCCCCATATCAAGGGCGCGTTGATGGGTGTCAAGGCCTGGAAACGATGGCAACAAGGACGGGTGAATATTAATCATACGGTCCCGCCACCGGGCGACAAATTGACCGTCGAGGATTCGCATGAATCCCGCAAGACACAAGAATTCCACATCAAATTTACCCAAGGCGTCGTTCACCGCGGCGTCAAATGTCTTACGATTTGGATAATCCTTGTGTGATACCACTGTCGTTGGCACGCCCGCATCGGCAGCGCGTTGTAACCCGAAGGCGTCAGCGTTATTGGACAGAACACAAACAATTCGCGCTGGAAAATCCGGGTCTGCGCAGGCGTCGAGCAACGCTTGCAAGTTCGACCCCCTACCCGAAATCAGTACTCCAACCCGCAACTGGCCATCCATCACAGCCCCGCCAGGATAACCGGGTCTCCACCATTTCGGGGCGTAATCTCGCCAATCTGAAATACTGTTTCCCCCGCCGCGCGCAACTGCGACATAATCTCCGTCGCAGCACCGGGCGCAACGACGACCACCATACCAATCCCGCAATTGAAGGTCCGGTGCATCTCCATTGGGTCAATCCTGCCAGCGCTGGCCAACCAGTCAAAAACCGCAGGCCGAGTCCAACACGACGCATCCAACGTCGCCGCCGCATCATCGGGCAACACGCGCGGCACGTTTTCCGTCAATCCACCGCCGGTAATATGCGCCAGCGCCCGTACCGATCCCGTCCGCACGGCGTCAAGACAGGCTTTCACGTAAATACGCGTCGGTGTCAGCAGGACATCGCCCAGCAATTGGCCCGGCGCGAACGGTGCTGCGTCCCCATAGCCAAGCCCTTGGGTTTCAACCACGCGTCGGACCAACGAAAATCCATTTGCGTGTACCCCATCCGACGCTAATCCCAGCACAACGTCGCCAATGGCCACTTCCACGCCGGTCAACAACTTGTCTCGTTCGACAGCACCGACGGTAAAACCCGCCAGATCGTAATCGCTATCGACGTACATGCCCGGCATTTCAGCAGTTTCCCCACCAATCAAGGCGCATCCGGCCTGTCGGCAACCCTCGGCAATACCTCCAATTACGCTTTCAGCGACCCGCGGTGACAATTTTCCAGATGCGAAATAATCAAGGAAGAACAAAGGTTCCGCGCCCTGCACGACCAAGTCGTTCACACACATGGCGACCAGATCAATTCCGACCGTGTCATGCTTGTCGCATTCAATGGCGATTTTAAGCTTGGTCCCAACACCATCAGTGGCTGCCACCAAAAGCGGGTCCGTAAACCCCGCCGCCTTAAGATCGAACAGGCCACCAAAACCGCCAAGCTCTCCATCAGCGCCGGGGCGCACGGTGGCGCGGGCCAGCGGGCCAATCGCCTTCACCAGCGCGTTGCCAGCGTCGATATCGACTCCAGCGTCGCCGTAGGTCAGGCCTTGTGGGGGGGTGTCCGCAGCTATGGCGTCCTCGCAGCGTTTTAAGATATAAAGTGATCGGAAGATACTTGATCCGGGATGGTTTGCAATGCTGCAAAACTTGGGCCTACACCGTTCGGCCTACACTACTGTTTTCGCCTTATTTTTAGGCGCGGCGACATTATTGACGACGCCTTTAGCGTATGCGGCGGGAAAGAATGTATTCCATGTAGAAGGCGTCACCGTAGACGCGCGTGCGCAGGATGAATTGACCGCTAAGGCGTTGGGCCTTGCGTCCGCAAAACAACAAGCCGTGCAATTATTGCTCGCGCGACTGAGCCCGCGGCACGACCAAGACAGGCTTCCCGAAGCGGATGCGAAAACCATGAATGAATTGGTCCGCGATTTTTCACTGGCGAACGAGCGGTTTGGCGGGGGTCGCTATCTGGCAAGTTTAACCGTCCGCTTCAACCCGGCGGCGGTGCGCGATTTGCTGCGCGACCACCAAATTTCCTTTGCCGAAACCAGATCCTTGCCCGCGCTAGTGCTACCCGTGTACCAGATGTACGGAACCAATCTTCTATGGGACAATCCAAACCCCTGGTTTGACGCGTGGCGCCGCGTCATCCGGGACGACCCCCAACGCGGCGATGGGCTTCTACCGCTCGAAGCGCCCAACAGGGATTTGTCGGACCTAACCGTGGTCAGCGCGGCGCAGGCGATCGGGGGCGACGCCCATAAATTGAACGCCATCGCCCGAAAATATGGCACCACGGGCGTTATCGTCGCCGCAGCGACGGTGCTTAAAAACCAGCGCGGCGCAGCCACAGCCGTAGAAGCATCAATGACGCAATATGGCCGGGAGAGTCGAAACGCCGCGCCATCGCGCCGTTTCGACTCCTTTAAGAATGAAACCGGTCCGGATTTCCTGGCGCGGGTAGCGAGACATTTATTCACCGATGCAGAGGAAGATTGGAAGAACACCAATTTGTTGAGTGAAAGCCTCGAGCAAAATTTCACAGTTTTGGCAACGTTCCGCAATTTCAAGGATTGGCTGACCCTTCGCCGCCGACTTGATGGCATTGCGCCAATTCGTAATGTCGACATCGCAAGATTGTCGATTCGCGAAGCCATGCTCGCCCTGCGCTTCATTGGTGAATTAAACCAATTGAAAGTCGCCATGGCGCAACGAAACCTGGACCTGTCCTATATACAAGTGGATGATCGTTGGACATTGCGCTTGCAAGACGCGCGTCAAAACACATCTTTGTCGAAATAACGGCGCCACAGAGCGTCATCAAAATCTGGGGGACTTACGGCACGTGAAGCTGAAAGCCATCGCCGAAAACGCTCCGAACTTGATCACGCTCGCGCGGATTTGCGCTGTGCCGTTACTGATATGGCTTGTGTTAAGCGATAACCTCGCAGCGGCGTTTTGGGTCTTCGTGGTGGCCGGAATTTCTGACGCCTTGGACGGCTATATCGCCAAACGCTTTGACCTCGCCACAGAGTTGGGCGCTTATATGGATCCTGTCGCGGACAAGGCTTTGCTTGTAAGCGCCTATGTCACACTCGGACACGCGGGCCATATCGACATCTGGCTGGTCATCCTCGTTGTGTTCCGCGACATCCTGATTATCGGCGGAACCATTCTGTTTCACACGCTTGACCGGCCTGTAGAAATGCAGCCCTTGATGATCAGCAAGCTGAATACGCTGGTGCAAATTGTGCTGGTCTCCGTAGTTTTGGCGGAAATTGGCATCGGCGTTACTGGCGTTGATTTGGTTCCGGCGCTCACCTACATCACCGCCGCGACGACCGCCGCATCCGGAATCTCCTATCTGTGTCACTGGGTCCTCGGCATTCGTCTGTCGCCCCAATGGCAACCTCGGGTGTGCAAAATTAAAAAATTAAAGACCACCACCCCACATCATCCCGCAATCACCGTTAAGGGGGAACGATGACCGTCCGCCAACAAGCCTGGTCCTGGGTAACCGCTTCCGCAGTGTTCCTGGGGTTACTGTATTTTCTCGGCGACGTGCTGACACCCTTCATCGCGGGGATGGCCATTGCCTATTTGCTCGACCCTGCCTGCGATTATCTGGAACGCTTAGGGTGCTCACGTGTTGTCGCGACCTGCATAATCACCGCAATATTTTTTGTTTTGGCGGCTGTATTGCTATTGTTATTAATTCCCTTAATCACATCTCAAATCCTCAATTTCGCCCAAAATATTCCGGAATACAGCGCGGCCCTGCGAGAAAAATCAGTTTACATCACCAGCCTTTTGGAAAGCCGCCTCGGTCCCGAGGAGCTCACCCAATTGCACGACGCCCTTGGCGCGGCGTCAGGCGATATCGTTAAGTTCGCCCTCGGCCTGGCAGGTGGATTCGCCAGAGGCGTCGAATCCGTTGTGACGTTGGCATCGTTGGCGCTCATCACCCCCATCGTCACCTTTTACTTGCTCCGCGACTGGGACCATATCGTGGCGAAGGTCGACAATTGGCTGCCCCGCATCAGCGCCGACGTCATTCGCACGCAGATCAAACTCGTGGATCAAACTCTATCAGGATTTGCACGCGGCCAGGCCACCGTCTGTTTGTTAATGGGATCCTTTTATGGCGTCGGGCTCCTGTTCGTCGGGCTTGATTTCGGATTTATCGTTGGGTTTTTGACCGGATTGATATCTTTTGTGCCATATTTTGGCATGCTCATCGGATTCATCATTGGGGTCTCCATCGCCGTTGCACAGTTTGGCGAATTTGGTGCGGTGGCGATGGTCGCGGCCATTTTTGCAGCAGGTCAACTTCTTGAAGGCAATTTTCTGACCCCCAAGCTGGTCGGAGATCGCGTCGGCTTGCACGCGGTGTGGATTATTTTCGCATTACTGGCTGGGGGCACATTGTTTGGCTTCGTTGGCGTTGTTCTCGCGGTGCCGCTGATGGCGATTATCGGCGTGCTGGCGCGCTTTTCGTTGAACCAATATATCCAGAGTCCTCTCTATGGGGCACTTCCCTCAGAGGTAAACGATTCCAGCGAGGACCCGTGACGGCTCAACTCGCGTTCAATTTAGGACACCGACCCGCTTTGGGTGCAGATAATTTTCTGATCGCGCCCTGCAACCAAGATGCAGTGGCGTGGCTTGATCGATGGCCGGAATGGCCGGCGCCCGCGCTCATCCTTCACGGACCCAGGGGATGCGGAAAAACCCATCTGGCACATGTCTGGCAAAACCGAACCGAAGCAAAATTTATCTCCGCCGAAGAACTTCCCAACCATTCGCCTTATGAAATTTTAGAAAACGCCAACACCTGCATCCTCGACAATTGGGAAACCGCCGGACTGGACCAAACGGCGCTGTTGCATCTGTATAACGCCGCCCGCGACACGAACGGGCACATCTTAATAACGTCCAACAAACCGCCCTCAATCTGGGCCTTTACACTGAACGACCTTCGTTCACGACTTGTGGCGGCACCAGCGGTCGGCGTTGGGGCACCAGATGATTCAGTCCTGGGCGCAGTTCTTCTAAAACTGTTCCTGGACCGGCAACTGCGTGTTGAACCGGGAGTTCTATCGTATATCATTATGCGGATGGAACGCTCTTTCGTCGCCGCCGACGCCATCGTTGCCGCCCTGGACAATGCGGGCTTAGCGGCGCGGCGCGGCATCACAATTCCATTGGCCCGCGATATCCTGGGCCACCTAAACACCAACAAATAACACCACCGAACGAAGGGGAGCCATTATGGATCTTGGGATTTCAGACCGGAAGGCCATCGTCTGTGCTGCATCAAAAGGCTTGGGCCGGGCGAGCGCCATGTCGTTGGGTCGCGAAGGCGTGGAGTTGATCATCAATTCACGCACCGCCGCAGATCTTGAAGCCACGGCGGAAGACATTCGCAAAGATTCCGGTGCCACCGTCACCACCGTCGCCTGTGATATCACCACGGCGGAAGGCCAGGCCAAAGTGTTGGCCGCCTGCCCGAACCCCGACATTCTGGTAAACAATGCGGGCGGCCCGC
>JAPKDL010000257.1 GCA_028822585.1 Alphaproteobacteria bacterium
GCGCCGCCATGGGTCATCACCGTGAACAGCGCATTCACACAGGAAAACGACCAGAACAACGACACCGCCAGCCACAACCGGTCGTCCGGCATGACATGCATCCGCTCGCCAATCGACCACATATTGTCAATCATGCCGCCATGCAGTAGCGGCACGCCCTTGGGCGCCGCCGTCGATCCGGACGTATACAGGATGCACGCAATATCACGGGGCCGCACCACACCGGCGCGGACAACGGAATCGGGAACATCTGCGCCCAACGCAGGCAAGTCAGCAAACACCGTCCGGCCAGCTACGGCCGCCCCCACGACAACTAGCGTAGGCAGACGCTCCAGCCCAGCGCCGCGTAAATCACCAAGGACATCATCAAGACCTCGGTCCCGCACCCTGCACTCCACGATCAAAAATCGCACGTCCGCATGGTCGATCTGATACGCCAGTTCCGGCCCGGTCGACCAGGTATTCAGCGCCACGACTTCACCGCCCAAGGTCATCGCAGCGAAATACGCAATCAACCACTCAACCCGGTTATCCATAAGAATGGCCAGCCGCCCGCTCTTGCGCAGACCGAGCGCATACAACCCCTTCGCATGATCCCGCACGGCGCCACTAAACCCCGCATAGGTGAGCCGAACGTCCCCATCAATAATGAAGTCATTACCGGCGAACCGCTCGGCCATTTCATCCATCAAATCGGGCGCGGTGCGGCTGGCGGGTTTTCTCATAATATCGTCAACATATTTGTTCCCATCCGGGCGGCCCAGCTTAACTGTGCGCCCATGTTAATTCCCCACCCCCAAAACATTAGCCCCAAGACGCTTTCGGAAACATGCTTTAACATGACGCTGGAGCACCGAGCCTGGGGTCGATCATATAATAGGCGTACAATTCTATTTCTATGGAATTCAATCGCTACGGCCCTTTTTCATCCTGCCAAACGGTACCGTAGACGCGTGTTCTCTGGACCCTCGGAAAAAGTCCGAGGAAAATGAAGGAAGGCCGTCGTAAGCACCGCGAACCGGCAACCACCCCTGAAAATAGATTGCGTTAACTGTGGTCATTAAGAAAGCGGGATGCCATTAGATATCGTTTCCCCGTACCTTCCCAAGCCTTATCCGCATCTTCAAAAGAGGTTTAGAAAAAAATGAAAAGAATAAAGTGGTTGATTTTCACGTCCCTCATCATGGTCAACCTTGGATCGAATCCGTCTTTTGGAGATAGAGATCAAACTCTATACGGGGATATAAAGTACATTCAAAAATCCGATGAACGTACTGACCTGAACAATATCGAACTAACAGGATGGAACGGAATAACTTTTGGGACATCCGTAGCGAAGGTCGCAGAAGACGTCAGCGCTTTAAAATTAAAAGCAATAGACGCGAACACTGTTTACAACAAATACTGGAAAATGGATTTTAATGGGATCAGCGATGCTGTTCTGATCGTTGATTTCGATGTTAATTATAAGTCGTATCAATTAACGGTCATAAAAGAATACTTTCCAGGAGACCGGTTTAAGAATCAGCAGGAAGTCGAAAAAATAAGCAATAACGTTGACGCAGCTTACATGGAAAATATTAGTCACTTATTGGAACAGAAATACGGAAATCCCTCTCATACAAAGTCAATTTTAAACAACAATATTCAAAAATCCGCCTGGGTGTTTAAAAATGGTTACATATTCCTCAGCGTCGATGCGCGATATTTCGTGATGACATATGGGTTAAAACGAGGCGAACATTACGAACACAT
>JAPKDL010000119.1 GCA_028822585.1 Alphaproteobacteria bacterium
GTCGCCGAGATCGAATAGTCGGTGACAAACATAGTGATGCCGTATTCCATAATCCGTATCCTACTGAACGTCATAGACATTTTGCTGAATTTCGTTTGCGACGCAAGTGCACTTTGCGCTAAACCCCTGTTGGTCCGACGGTAAGGTTATGAATCCTTGGGTGAGATGGCGGCAGGCTATGCCTTCTCAATACCCCTAGGATCAAGAAGCATGATCCGTGGTGCGTGGCCAAAAAGGGCGGCACGCCATGCCAGCGGCCTCTTAGCATAATTTGTAACCGCTGTAACCGCCGTCCCATTTACGCACCCATATATTAGTAAGAATATCATCTTTAAATTCTAAACACGGTTACACTTTTCGGGGGGCGGGTTTTACTGGGGTTATTTACGAGATTTAGCCGAGGCTCGGTAAGCGATGGATCGCCCGACACTCTCGGACGCAGCCCGATATACGCTTTAAATGGCTTGCTGCCTTTTACCCGGATAGACTTAGACGGAAAACCGTGTCCCGTCATCCAGCGACCAAACAACCATTTCGGGGTGGTTGGTTGGCGCTATTGAAATTAAGGTATTTAGACTTCCGCTATCGCCGGAAATACTGGGCGTGAAACGCAGGTGCGCATGACAGCGGCTTTTGGTCACAACCATTTGAATCAAGAACGCCATCTTCACACCCGCCCGAACTTCAAACTTAACCGCTCGGCCGCCCCTACCGAATGGCGTCAACTAGCGGCATGATATTCGTCGGGTTCATATCCTTTATATTTGGCCGATTTATCTGACAAGGCCTAATCCGGCGACCATCATTAGAGTGTTTCACCTGCGGCATGACCACTCGCGGTGGCGAACAACATTTCTTGGGGCGCGCGCGCGTCGCCCACAGGGGTAACCGTGATGCCAGCGGCCTTTAGCGGCACTGTTAATTCTACATTTGGCGCGCGCGGCGTTGCGTAGGTAAGTAGCGCGAGGTTCTCGATTGTAAGCGCGTCACCTGTGTAGATATTAATGAGTTCTAGTCTGCCCTCGGCGCAAGCGTCGCTCCAGCGCGGCACGCAAAGTGTGATGATTTCGATCTGCTGTTCCGCCATCCGTCGCAGGATACCCTGGCGGGTCACCATCTGGACGTCAGTTGCGATAGCGTCGCGGGGCGTTACGATGACCGTACGTGTGAAACGTTCTTTTAGCGCCTCGGCGCAGGCGTAGGTGGCTTCGGTATGGTCCATGTCGAACAGCACAGCAGTACCGTCTTGCGGCCCCGCATGACGAAGCACATCGGACATTGTTCTGCGTAGATCGGTGACCCAGCCTTCGGCGCACACTGCTTCGGGTAGCCAATCGGGCGGGATCATTGTGGAGCCGGTCGCCAAAATCACAGTGTCGGGTCGTAGTGCGATAATATCAGGTGCCGTAACGGGCCGACCCAGTAGCAGGCGTGCGCCGCCACGCCGCGCCGCCACGGTTTGGTAATCGTAAATGGAAGACATGGTTTCGCCACCTGGCAGTTTTTCGCGCAGCAGGGCTTTGCCGCCGGGAACTTCGGAAGCGCCAAACACCGTGACGTCGTGGCCGCGAGCAGCGGCGACCCAGGCGGCTTCCATCCCCGAAATACCGGCTCCGACGACAACGACGCGCTTTGGGTTTGCCGCTGGTGTAGGCCAGTAGTCTACTTCGTCAGCGCGGCTGACGCGGGGATTGTTCACGCAGGCGATGGGCGAACGCATCATTACAATTGCTCCCCAGCAGGTGTTGCAGGACAGGCAATACCGGATATCCCATGTACGGCCCTGCATCGCTTTGTTTGGCCAGGCGGGATCGGCGACAAGTGGGCGGCCCAGTGCAATCAGCGACGCCTCGCCACGCGCGAGAATTCCGTCAGCCTCTGCCGGGTCGGTGATCCGACCGAGCGCCATGAGAGGCACGCCATTGAGCTGATGGCGCAGTTCCTTGATGAAATGCATATAAGGCATCGGCGGGCCGTGCCGGTCTGGCGTGTGCATCTCTAGGGTATGGGCATGCGCGCCCCCGGCGAAGCTTACATAGTCCACGTTCCGCGCCTGGGTGAGGTGGTCGGCGACGATGCCGGCCTGAGTTGGGCCGATACCACCGGTGATTCCATCGTCGCCGGGCAATTTCAGCCCGACGATGAAATCTCTCCCACAGGCCGCGCGCAAAGCCGTAACAAGTTCAGAGATTATACGTGTGCGGCCATCCCAGTCACCGCCGAATTCGTCTTCCCGCCGGTTGGACCAAGGGGAGAGGAATTGATGGAACAAATGCCCATGCCCAGCGGATATTTCGACGCCGGAGAAACCACAGTCTTTCAGGTGTGCGGCAGACTCCGCCGTCTGCGCGATCAAGTCGCGAATTTCGCAAGGCGACAGGGCGTGTGGAACAGTCCAGGAAAGATCATCGGGCAGGGCGGAAGCGCCAAGCGCCTCGGGGTTGCGTCCGGGAAAATGGCGTCCGCGGCCGGCATCCTGGATTTGACCGAGAAGGCGGCAATCCTGACTTTCTACGGCACCGGCGAAGTTTTTCAGTCCCTCGGCGTCATCGCGCCGCCAAACCTGCACGCGGGGCAGGTCAACCTGATGGCGCATCATGCCGAGTGGCTCCGTCACCGTCATGGCAGCGCCACCAGCGGCGCGGTTGGCGTGGTACTGAACCATTCGTTCCGTCACCTTCCCCTGCGGGGTTACCACTAGACTCATGGCAGCATGGGTGATCCGGTTCCGAAGTTGCTTTCCCGCCAGCGTAAACGGCGTAAAGAGGGCGTTGAAGTCATCACTTTCGCGCATGGGGTCATCTCCTTGATCCTCGCTAATTTTGGCGCGCTGGTATTAGTCACCAAAATGTAGGGACAAATAAACCGGTCCCATCCGTGAAGTAACGTCTAATTTAGACTTTATGTTAAGCGGCCTCCTGGACATATCTGCGTGGCCCCAAATTGCGGCTCGAATTTACGAGCGGTCGAAAATTATTGGAATGGCTTTTTTCCTCTAACTGCAGCTGGCACAGCTTTGTCGTTCATGGTGCTGATCTGCTTATCATGTTGCCGCTGGCAAAAGCTTCCAATCCTCCCTTGAATTCAGTCTGGCCAAACAAATCTGGCAATAGGGTTTTCAGCCAGCCCCGGTCCAGATCGATGCCATTAGCTTTGAGATAAATTTCCCTCTTGTCCAGCACCATGTCCCAATCACCCTACATGCGGAAACGTTTGGAGATATCGTCGTGGGGCTGTTAGCTCAGGGCCCGAACCAACAGATCTGTCCAATTCATGGCCTGAAATTTGCCTTTAGCCTCCAGTCCTGACAGCTGGCCATGACAGCCATGGTAAAGCGAGGCCAGGATATCAACGTCCTCGGCCTCCGCCTGCGCCAGGGTTTTCATCCGCGCCTCCACCTTCAGGCCGGGCGAACGATCCGCACCGGATCCGCCGCAGGTATAGCCGGGCTCAGCAGAGGTGCCCACCAAGGTCAGGCCTGGAACGGCCGCCAGCAACCCAGCCACGTTGGCGCCAGTTTCATTCATGCGTCGTGGGTGTGGAGTAGCACGCGCTCGTTTACCGACCGAATGAACTTGTCAGCGAGGCCTTCGGCGCGGCTGAGCAGATAATTAGTCACATGATCGAATTCAAAGCTGACCTTTCGAAAGCCCGCAATGGTTTTACCCAGATGCAGCACACAAGAGAGGCAGCAGCTTAAAATCGCCTTTGGCTGAAAGCCTGCGAAACGGCTGATACTGCCGTCCACCACGCTCTCGCCCGAGGCTTTATCTCCCTCCCATCTCGATTGAATGATGCCGCAACATTCCCCCTGACAGCCGACGACTTCATAATCAACTTCAAGGGCATCTAAAACCGCCGTGGTGTTGAACAACAGATGTGGCGTGCGAACAGGGTTGCAGCCCGTGTAAAACGACATCCGCTGGATGCGCCCTGGGGGTCCGTAGCAGCTTGTCAAATTCCGGTGGGGCTAGTTGCATGGCGGCCATAATGTGAATGGCGCGGGACATCTTGCTAAACAGCTGTTGTGTAGGGTTGTCTTGTTCGGCCTCCACCGTATTGGCCAGCATCAACATGCGTCGGGGATTGATCTCCACCGGACAGGCGGGAATGCACAGGCCGCAACCATTGGACTGAATGGTCCATTCCTGGGCCGCGCCCGTTATAGGCGCGCCGTTGCGCAACAACTCCAACACGTCCTTGATGACGCCTGGTTCGTCACCAGTCTTGACAGATGTAAAAGGTGTAACTGGGAAAATTTCGACACATTTACCGCACGCGGTGCAATCCGAAACACGTGGTGCGGGCAATGCCCAGGTTGTCCAACGTCTGTTTGATTGGCAGGTATGATTGCTCAACAAGTCGGATGATCTCGAGTTTTTCAGACTCAGGGTATCTCATTCGTCGTCTCCCCCATCCGCGATCATGCTTTTTTTAAGGAGCCGCAGTTCCGATGGCTGTTCGGCAATAGATTCTTCACCACGCAATCCGTCGAGCACAATGCGTATCTTTTCTTCGGCTGAATACTGCTTGCGAGTCGCTCCGCGGATATCCTTGATCGCCTTGGCAGCACCCGTCTGTCGTGTCTGCGATTTCTGCCTCATCTTCGTTCCCTTCGGTCACTACGATGGGCCTGAAATCCTCTCTTGTGCAATGCCGCTGATCTGTTCCATAGGGGCTGACGTTAGACAACCATAGGCCTTGGACTTATGAAAATAGGCTATTATTCTATTGAATCTGTTAACCCAAACCGCATCGTACCAGTCGGTCCTATAATCGACTTTAAACGACCTCAAACGCGGTAGTGACAAACCTATCGTGTTCCTTAATCATTGTAGTCAAGCCTCAGGCCACTACTGCGGCTGCCTGCCATTGTTACCAAAGACTTAGATCGGGTAGGCTGTAAGACTCATAAAATTGGCTCGTACTAAGAGCAACGTTCCTGGAGGTTACCCATGACTCAACCATTTACTGGCATCCGTGTCTTGGACTTTACGCAGGTACTTGCGGGGCCTTATTCAACATATCAGATGGCATTACTGGGTGCAGACGTAATCAAAGTTGAACATCCCAATGGAGGGGATCAAGGGCGCGGGTTATTGAACCCAACGCCTGAAAGTGCAGCTGCGGGCATGTCGGCACTCACCTCATCGGTCAATTCTGGAAAACGCAGTTTAAGTTTGGACCTCAAACACGAAGCCTCCCGTGAGATTATTGATAGCCTCGTCGAACAAGCTGATGTCCTCGTAGAAAATTTCAAAGCAGGCGCAATGGAAAAACTCGGCTTCGGGCAAGAACGCTTGCGCGCGATAAACCCTCGGCTCGTCTATTGTTCCATCTCCGGTTTCGGGCAAAGCGGCCCCCGTTCACATGCTGCGGCCTATGACCCGGTCATTCAAGCAGCTGCCGGTATCATGTCCGTCACAGGATACCCAGAGACAGGACCGATGAAAGTTGGCTTTTGGATGTGTGACATGACGACTGGTATGAACGCTGCGTTTGCGATCGCAAGTTCGCTCTATAGACGTGCCCATACAGGGCAAGGGGACTATGTGGATGTTTCAATGTTGGACACGGCGGTCTCATTGATGAGTCCGATGGTAGGACTACCGCTAAACTACGACGTGGACCCTCCAATGACGGGAAACGGTGCGCCAGGCTCAGGTGGCCCTTCTTCCGTGTTTGTGACTGCTGACGGCACGTTGACGGTCGCCACGGTCACTCCAGCTCAATTTGTAGCCATGGCGCATGAAGTTGGCCGTGGCGACCTAGCTGAAGATGATCGCTTTACAACCAGTCAGGCACGCGCTGAACATGCAACTGAATATCGACGCTTGATCACAGAGGCTCTTGCTAATGACACCGCAAAAAATTGGGAACGAAGACTAAACGCAGCAGGTGTTCCAGCGAGTAAAAATAAGCAAGTGCGCGAACTGAGCGACGACGCACAGCTCAAACATCGCGAGATGTTTCTACCTTTGACACCCCCCCCGGGAATAACGGGTGATTTTCATGCTATAAATCTCGGATTCAAATTGAGTTACGACGGGCCAAGCGTCATGGATCCGCCCCCAACAGTCGGACAGCACAATGACGACATTCTTGGTGAACTCGGGTTTAGCGTCGACGCCATCACTGGTTTACGGACGAGCGGAGCAATTTAGACGCACCAAGCAGTCTGGTTATTGGTTGTGATAACCTGGTGGCCAGGATCAATTTACAGAATTTCAGCGAGTGGTTTCTAGATCACATTCAGTATAGATTGCGCGAATATCCAAATTGGGAAAATTTAATCGTAGCTCATTTGCCTCCCTTACCCGCACGCAAATTGCTTCATGATTAATTATGACCAGCAAGGCCGTCGAACTACGCAGCCAAAAATAGGTACCGGCAGAATGTAATGGCATTTAAAACGGAAACAGTAGACGATTTGTTTGCTCGTTTCGGTAAACACTACCTCGTGCTGGTAACAGTTTCCGGTATGACGGCCTCATTTGTAATGGTCCTATCCGGCACGATCGTCAATGTCGCGATCCCTGATGTTATGGGCGCTTATGGCGTAGGCCAGTATCAGGCGCAGCTGCTCGCGACGTCCTTCAACGTCGCAATGACAACCTGCCAATTGCTTAACGCTTGGGTTGTCGCCGTATTAGGTCAACGATACGGATACATAGCCACTCTAATATTTTTTACCGCTGGCAGCATAATTGCCGGTTTAGCCGACAGCTTCGGTATGCTGATCGCTGGACGGGTCATGCAAGGAATGGCGACTGGCATCATTCAACCGTTGATAATGGTGACCATTTTCCAAGTATTTCCTAAGGAACGGCGTGGCTTCGCCTTGGGTATCTATTCTATGGGCCTGGTCTTGGCCATCGCTCTTGGGCCTCCCGTCGGTGGCGTGGCGCTCGAGTTTCTGAACTGGCGTTATATTTTCTGGCTACCGCTTCCATTACTACTAATTGCTTTGCCCCTCGGAATAGTCTTTATGCCCTCCGTTCGGAGGCTCGGAGGACAAGCGTTTGATTGGGTCGGCTATATCCTCATTGCTGTAACATTATTTTGTATTATGACGGTGCTGACCGACGGACCGCGGAAGGGTTGGACATCCGACCATATCCTAATCCTGGGCATGTTAGGCATTGTTTGCGGATTTGGATTCGTTAAAAGCCAGCGTCGCGACAAAGAAACGCTGATAGACATATCATTGTTTACGAACAAACATTTCGTCATCGTACTTTTCGTGACATTTTTTTCCGGCATCGGCAATTTCGCCTCGACCTACGCCTTCCCAGTTTTCACTCAACTCGTGCAAGGGCTATCTCCCTTGGATGCAGGCTTTAGTTTGCTGCCGGGCATGTTGCTGGCCGTCTGCTTGGTGCCATTTACGGGGCATCTTGCCGACAAATTGGAACCCGGGAAGGCAATGATGTTCGGGCTGTTAATCCTTGGTATCGGTACACTACCAATGGCCTGGGCGGACGTGAACACGCCCTTGTATATCGTAATGATATACGGCGCCATTGGGCGATTTGGATCAACATTTGTTCAGCCCTTTCTAATGAACACGGCTCTACGTTCCGTGCCGCCGGAGAAACTGAACGCCGGCGCTGGCACAGTTAACTTTATTCGCCAAACCGGTGGGTCGCTTGGCACCAATGCTTGGGTCGTTTTCGTTGACCAGCGTACTTTCTATCACAGCGAGGGTTTTACGCTCACACAAAACCCATCGAACTCGTCAAGCCGCGAGTTGATCTCCGGCGTCACAAGACTTCTCAACGAAGCTGGTGTTTCCGAAGCGATACAGCAGTTAGGTGCCTTTCACTACCTCAGTGCGGTGATCTACGCCCAAGGCATTACCCGGGCCTTCCAAGATGGCTTTATGATACTGGCCATTGCTTATTTAATAGCGGTAATACCAGCTTGGATACTTAGCCAAACGCGGGCAAAGTGAGAAAGTAAAAATGGCCCCGCGCGAAAAAGTCGAAATCGCCTTCGTTGCCGACAATCCGGGTGACTGGATGTTCCATTGCCACATTCTGGAGCATATGGCCGGGGGGATGATGGGCGTAATCCGCGTTGCCGACGCTTGACCGCCCTGCCGAAATTTTGACACGAAACCAAACAATCAAACCGGGGGGATTTTCCACAATGCGAAGCATCGTTTCTATAGGCCTTTTTGTTGTTGCTGCCTTATGGGCCATAACCTCGCAGGCTGGCGAAAAGCCGGAAGCCATACTTTACAAGACCCCGAACTGCGGGTGCTGCGAGGGGCATGCGGATTATCTACGCGGGTACGGTTACAAGGTGACGGTCAAACCCTCGCACAATATGTCACAAATAAAAAAGCTGGCTGGCGTACCTGCGTCACTCGAAGGTTGCCACACCATCAAGATTGGCGGTTACGTGGTTGAAGGGCATGTCCCCGTAAATGTGCTCGATAAACTGTTAAGCGAGCGCCCCAAGATCAAAGGTATTTCCCTTCCGGGAATGCCGCAAGGTTCACCGGGCATGTCGGGGCACAAGAGCGCACCGTTCGCAATCTATGAAATTGATAGTAGCGTGACACCTAAGGTCTACGTGGTCGAATGAACGCGGCGTCTCCTCCGAGGAACAGGCACCGTCGCGCCATTCTGATAGTATCGATTTTTACATCGATTATAATTGGTACGGCAGCGTGGTTCCTCCTTTTGGCGCCGATTGGCGGTGCCAATCCTGGGGACCAAAAGCAGGTGGCCATGGGGAACCGTGTTTATCAGGCTAATTGCGGCGCATGTCATGGTGCTAATCTTGAAGGCCAGCCGAACTGGCGGACTCGTAAACCGGATGGCCGTCTTCCGGCTCCGCCGCACGATGAGACGGGTCACACTTGGCATCACCCCGACGCTCATCTCTTCAAAATCACTAAACACGGGATCAAACCTCCTTTGGCCCCCGAGGGCTACGAGAGCGATATGCCAGCCTTCGAAGGCGTGTTGTCGGACGGCGAAATTTGGGCAGTGCTCGCCTTTATCAAAGCTAAGTGGCCGTCCCGTATTCGGACACGCCAAACCTCAATCAACGAAAGGACAAGGCAATGATGGATGGCATGTTGGACGGCGGTCATGGGGCATACGTATATCGCGCTTACCTTGAATATAAATGCCGAGACGGCCTCAC
>JAPKDL010000120.1 GCA_028822585.1 Alphaproteobacteria bacterium
GATCGACAGATCGTGGTTACGGTCAATCATCGTTGTGCGCTCAGCAATCCCGCCTCGGTGAGCGCCTCTTCTAAAAAACATTTTCCAGGGTGCGTTCGAAAATCTTGGCGTGCAGCGTCTTAACGGCGATACTCGGCGCTGCCGAAAATGGCTTCATCTCCCAGTCAAAGAAGACGGCCCCCGCCTCTGCAAGAAGCTAATCACACCCCTGTTTGATCTGGTTGGGGTAAACATCTAATTTTTGTCCAAGCTCACCGAGTGTCCGTTCGCCGCTAATAGCGGCAAGGGCAACCTTCGACTTGAAAATAGGTGTGTGATTACAGCGGGGACGTCGTGTCATGTTGGGTCTCCTGTTAAGGGCAATTTATGCCCGTTACAGGTCGAAAACCTACCTATCTCGAGTGTTCAGATTTTCCGAGCCACTTCTTTCAATCCATTACAGACGTTACCTTTGAAAACCCAACGCTGCAGCAGACAAACGCATCGTCAGACGCCCCCTATATTTAGGGTTTTTATTTCAACTTTATTATCTTTCAAAACAAGACCACGCACTTCCATTGCATCGCTAAGTTGGCCGACGCCGGCTACGCGTGTTATATTTTCGAAAATGCATAAGGCTCCCGAACTTGTCGACTGATACAAAACGTCCCGCCATGGTCAATGCGTCCTCTGGAATGCTGGTTAAGCGTCTTTGGTCTCAATATTTACAACAGCATCTGGGCAAAATTTCAATATCAGTCCTTTGCATGATTATTGTGGCCTTAGGGGCTGGTGTGCAAGCCCGTCTGATTGAACCTGCGCTCGACAAAGTTCTCGTGAGCGGGGATATTCAGATGGTCTGGCTTCTGCCAATTGTCTTTTTCCTGACATCCGTCATACGGGGCCTTGGCAGCTATGGCCAAACCGTGCTTATGCACAAAGTCGGTTTACGTATTATAGCAACGCTTCAAAGTCAGATGTTCAGTCGGGTCGTTACCGCCGATTTGGCGTTCGTGCATAACGACGCCACGGGCAAGCTAATTTCACGCTTCACCAATGATGTTAATTTTTTAAGGGAAGCGGTTATCAAAGTCGTTACCGGCGTTGGACGGGATCTGCTTATGGTTCTCGTCCTGGTCAGCGTCATGTTTTATACCGACGCGGTTCTCGCCATCATGACATTCATCATTTTCCCTCTCAGCATCATACCAATCACCCTTATCGGCCGACGCCTTCGCCGGATTTCTTCGGAAACCCAGGTCGAATTTGGCATCATGACCGCCGCCCTCGACGATGTGTTTAAGGGAATTCGTCAAGTCAAAGCCTATGGCATGGAAAATTCGGAGCAAGCCCGTGCAGATAGTCTCTTTGAAAGGATATACAAACTTATCTACAAATCTGCGCGAATACGTTCGCTCTCATACCCGATCATGGAAAGCCTCAGCGGCTTGGCGATCGCATCCGTGCTGTGTTACGGCGGATACCAAGTTCTCAATAACGAAACGACGGTAGGTCGGTTGATGGCCTTTTTAACGGCGCTGGTCATGGCTTACCAACCCTTGCGCAGCCTCTCCAACCTAAATGCTAGCTTGCAAGAGGGCCTCGCCGCAGCGGAACGGGTTTTCAGTTTGATCGACTACAACCCTCGCATCGTCGACGCGCCATCCGCGACGTCGCTACACGTTACTCAAGGAACCGTCTGTCTGGAGAAAGTCTCCTTCTCTTATGATGTATCGATTCCGGCGCTCTCAAATATTTCACTGGATGCGCCAAAAGGTGCCACAGTCGCTCTTGTGGGGCCATCAGGTGCGGGGAAATCAACAATCCTGAATCTGTTGTTGAGATTTTACGAAGCAGGTAGCGGGTCCATCCGTATCGACGGCCAGGATATTCGCGGCGTCACCATGGAATCGTTGCGAAACGCGATCGCCCTGGTGAGTCAGGAAACAGGCTTGTTCAACGCAACCGTCCGTGAAAACATCATGTATGGACACCTCAACATCAAAGAAGAAGATTTGATCGCCGCCGCAACCGACGCTGCAGCGCATGATTTCATCATGGCGCTTCCCGACGGATACGACACCATGGTCGGGGAACAAGGGTTACGCCTGTCCGGTGGACAACGCCAACGCCTGTCTATTGCACGGGCTATGTTAAAAAATGCACCCATCTTATTACTGGATGAAGCGACATCATCCCTGGACACCAAATCTGAACAGTTCATTCAAAAGGCCCTGGAACGCCTTACATCAGGCCGGACAACACTGGTTATCGCCCACCGGCTATCAACCATCGTCAATGCCGATGTCATCTATGTTTTGGATAAAGGCAAAATTGTCGAACAAGGCGACCACCAAACTTTGATTAAACAAAATGGCCTCTACAAACGATTATGTGAATTACAGTTCGGTGACGACGCCCATCAAACCCAGGCCCATCAAATCCAGAACGCCACGCCCGCAAACGTCTGAACGTAATTTCGTGTCCCCCTTCAAATCCATATTCCGCAGCACGGCCTTTCAAAAAACGATAAGCTGTCTACTCATTGGGTACATTCGTTTCGTTCATTGGACTGGGTCTTGGACACGGGTAAACGAAGATGTCCCAAACGAACTTCACGAAGCGGGGAAACCTTTTATTCTCGCATTGTGGCATGGGCGCCTCGCGATGATGGGATTGGCGTGGCGCTATGGCGACACGGTAACGGTTCTCGCCTCCGCCCACCGGGACGGTCGAATTATAGCAAGAGTCTTGGAAGGCTTTGGGTTTTTCGTTGTCCACGGCTCCACAAACAAAGGCGGAGCAAATGCGTTACGTCGCTTGACCAAGACGCTTAAAAATGGCGGCGTCATTGGCATTACGCCTGATGGACCACGCGGCCCCCGCATGCGCGCCGCCGAAGGTGTCATAATGTTGGCGCGTCTGGCGAAGGTCCCCATAATTCCGATGACATTCGCCATATCACGACGCCGCGTGCATACGTCATGGGACCGCTTTGTGGTTCCGTTGCCTTTTGCACGCGGGGTTTATATGTGGGGGGATCCGATTTCCGCTCCCACCAGCGCCGACAGAACGCTAATGGAGGACAAACGCCTGGAATTAGAACGAGCGATAACTGACCTGACCGCAAAAGCGGACGACCTTTTGGAGCAAGAAAACGTCCAACGGGGAATTTCACCATGACCGGATTAGCCCTGTATCGCTGCATCACCAGTTTGGGCCGCCCGTTTATAAATTACTACCTGCACCGCCGCATGGCCCAAGGTAAAGAACATCCCGAAAGATTTTCTGAACGACAGGGACAAGCCTCCAGAGTTCGCCCCATAGGCCCGCTCGCCTGGATACATGCAGCCAGCGTCGGCGAAGCGCAATCGGCACTCACATTGATACATCATATGTTGCACCGCCGGACGGATCTACACATCCTGGTCACAACAGGAACCATCACGTCGGCCAAAATTATGTCCGATAGATTACCCGCACGAAGCTTTCACCAATTCGTTCCCGTGGACCGAATTGGTTGGGTCCGACGTTTTCTTGATCACTGGGATCCAGATTTCGCGATTTGGGTGGAATCGGAATTTTGGCCCAACCTCATACATGAAACCGCCGACAGAAACATTCCCATTGCTTTGGTCAACGGTCGTATATCACGCAAGTCCGTCGCCAATTGGCGCCAGGCGCCAGGGTTCATTCGCGGCGTTTTGAGCTGTTTTCGGCTTTGCTTGACGCAAACAGAAGAAGAAGCCTCCCGTTTCAAAGGTTTGGGCGCCACCCGAGTTATTTGCCACGGCAACTTAAAATATTCCGCCGAGCCGCTACCCGTGGATGAAGTCGAATGGGACCGGATGAGCGCGGAAATCTCTGGGCGTCCTGTTTGGTTGGCCGCTAGCACCCACCCCGGAGAAGAAGACCTGGCCGCCGAGGCGCACCTTAAAATAAAGACCACCCACCCAGATCTTCTGACAATTATTATCCCTCGCCATCCAAACCGTGGCCCCGAAGTTGCGGCTATGTTGACCGCGCGCGGTCTGAAGGTTGGGCTTCGTTCCAAGGGCGCTCCGATAGACTCTAATCACGAAATTCACGTCGCCAATACTTTGGGTGAACTCGGGTTATTTTATCGATTGGCGTCCATCGCCTTCATCGGCGGGTCCATGTTTGACCACGGGGGTCATAACCCGCTTGAAGCGGCCCAACTCGACTGCACGGTCCTTCATGGACCCGACATGGCGAATTTCAGAACGGTCGCCATAGAATTAAAAGCAGCACACGGCGCCGTGGAAGTGACGGGCACCGCTGCGCTTGCCGAGGCGGTCGCGTGGTTATTGAAGACGCCGGAAGAAGCGGTGGAAATTGCAAAATCAGCCGCCGAAGTCGCCGCGAAAAACTACGCTGTCGTGGACCAGGTAATGGAATCTCTCATCCCCTTCCTGGACGCCATGCCCCACGAAGACTCCTATGCGGGCGCCTAATTTTTGGCGCGTCCGTTCCGGGCTTTCAGCCATTTTGGCACCGCTCGGGCATACATACGCGCTCGCCGGTACAGCGCATCGGAGATTCACAACACCCTGGCGGGCGCCTGTCGCCGTAATCTGCGTTGGCAACCTTGTCGCCGGGGGCGCAGGGAAAACACCCATCGCCATCGCAGTCGGCGCTATCCTTCAGGATAAGGGTAAGGAAGTCCACTTCCTATCACGTGGCTATGGGGGGGGCCTGCCCGGACCGGTGAGGGTCGACCCTGATGTGCATACTGCCAAACAAGTCGGCGACGAACCATTGCTATTGGGGCGGGTAGCGTCCACCTGGATTGCTAAAAATAAGGTCGCTGGCGCCAAAGCCGCCCTATCAAATGGGGCGGAAATTCTTGTCATGGACGACGGATTCCAAAACCCAAGCCTGTCGAAGACCCTGTCGTTCCTGGTCGTGGATGGCGGATATGGGTTTGGAAACGAACGGGTCATGCCAGCCGGGCCATTAAGGGAACCCCTCAGCGTCGGCGTTTCCCGCGCAGACGCAGTTATCCTGATGGGGGCGGACACAACCGGGGTCTCAGACGCCATTCGTCGAATAGATCCAGACAAGCCACTTTTTGACGCCCGTCTGGCCCCCCTCAGCAGCGCACAACGTTACGTCGGAACCAAAGTGCTCGCCTTCGCGGGCATTGGGCGCCCTGAAAAATTTTTCCATACCTTGAGGAACCTTGGATGCGACATCGCTACTACACGCGCATTTCCCGACCATTATGACTATACGCCAGACGACATCGCGACGCTGGCCGAAACAGCGGCAGATCTAAACGCGACTTTGATGACCACGGCCAAGGATTTTCAACGCGTGCCTGAAGACGCCCGCCCCCTGATTGAGGTCCTGGACGTTGTCGTTGAATGGCGCAACCCCGACGCAATCGAATCAATGTTATCAGCCGTCCTATCTTAATGATTCTTTCTCGACCGGCCCTATCTCACTGAGATTCAGGTAACGGCGGCGCCAGTAATGCGGGATCAAGACGTCGATCGAACCAATTTATTCGCCAATCGAGATGCGGGCCTGTCGCCCTGCCTGTTGCGCCAACCGCGCCCAGAAGATCCCCTTGCTGAACGCGTTGACCAGCCTTAACCGCCAACGCGCTCATATGAAGAAACGCAGATGTCAGACCGTGCCCGTGATCTAGAATGATCGTTCCGCCAGTGTAATACAGACTGCTTTCCGCCAACACGACGACACCGTCGGAGGGCGCAATCACCTTGACGCCAACGGGTGCCGCAACATCGACGCCATAATGCGGTCGGCGCGCCTTTCCATTCAGAATTCTCTGACTACCATAAACGCCAGAAATCCGACCTTTGGCGGGCCATACCCACCCTTTTTCAAAGAATGGTTCCGCGCGGTCATTCATTCTAACGGCATGAATTTTCGCATTTTCCCGTTTGATACGCGCCAGGACGGACTCCGGGGGCGTCACCATGCGGGACGGCAGGCCATCAACTCGCTGAATGTCATAGACACGGGGTTTGATGGCCAGAGTCTGTTCGCTCGTGGTTCCATCCGGTAGCCGTATGGACAGAATTTCTCGTTCAGACGCATCTCTAGTGAACCCGATGATAAAGACACCGTTGACCGAAACGCGCACCTTTCGTTCCCCGACGCTCACCACGGCGCCTGGTTCCGTCTGTCCCCGAATCAACCCACCTTGTTCGAATTTCCCCCGCAACTCCAACGCCATCACGGGAACCGACAACCCCAAGAAGATTAAGCCAACCGCAAGAAACTTCACAAAAGGCTCCCTTGGCGTCCCGTATCGGGTTTAGGCTTTTTACGTGGGTTGCGTTTGGGGGCGGCAAGACATTCGACCGCATCACCGGTAACAATAGCCGAGGCCGAACCATCCGAAAATTCCAAGCCTACCGGATCGCCTGCCTTCACCCCCATCACCGATGTTATGGGAACGCCCTCGCTATCGCGCACCACTGCATATCCCCGCTCCAGGACACGTCTGAAGGAATAGCTTTCCAGCAACTCCGACAGGGAGGTCAAACGAGATTGCGCCGTCTCGGTCCGGCGCGCTGCGGCGGCGTTTAAGGTTAGCGCCAACCGATCGAGCGATTTATTCTCATCATCCAAACGACGTGTTAGCGGCACGTTGTGATATCGGCTCCGCGTACTGGACATCCGGTCTTTCAACTGGCCCAGAACCCGGTTCACATGCATCGTCAACGCTGTGCCTTGCAGTGAAAGCTGTGATTTTTTGTCGTTGAGCACTTGTTCTGGACGTCGCAGTCGCGCCGAATTTAGCGCCACCGCCTGTCGCTTTTGATCCAGGTAGTTAGTCCCGGACATCCCTAATCGTTCAACCACACCGTCGAAACGCTGCATGTGCAGACCTAACAAACGGGTCGCGTCCGGCAGCCTTTGCGCTAGATTTTCGACGCGCAACCGGCAATCGTCAACATAGCGCGCCATAGCGCCCACCAGTCTGCTCGACCTGTCGAGTACCGATTCCAACAAGGCTTCGCGAACAGGCACTGCCCGCTCCGCGGCTGCGGTGGGCGTTGGCGCTCGGAAATCAGCGGCAAAATCAACCAATGTTGTGTCCGTTTCATGACCGATAGCCGAAATTAAGGGAATGGTCGACGCCGCTGCCGCCCGCACGACGACCTCTTCGTTGAATGACCACAAATCCTCCAAGCTGCCGCCGCCACGCGCAACGATGAGCAAATCCGGACGGGGAACAGGTCCGGTGGGGTCCATCGCGTTAAATCCAGCAATTGCAGCCGCCACCTGCGCCGCCGCATACTGTCCTTGCACCACCACGGGCGCCAATAAAACACGGCGCGGAAACCGGTCGTCCAATCGATGCAAAATATCGCGAATCACCGCGCCCGTAGGCGACGTCACCACCCCGATCACAGTAGGCAGAAACGGCAACGGCTGTTTTCGGTCTTCATCGAAAAGACCTTCGGCGACCATTTTTTTTCGCCGGTCCTCCAAAAGTTTGAGAAGCGCCCCTTCCCCGGCTAGCTCCATTGAATCGATGACAATTTGATACTTTGACCGCCCCGGATACGTCGTCAGCCGACCAGTTGCGATGACCTCCATGCCGTCTTCCGGTTGCAATGCCAAACGCCCCGCGACCCCACGCCAACACACCGCGTCGAGAACAGACTTGTCATCCTTCAAGGTGAGATATAGATGTCCGGACGCCGCCCGTTTAAAGCCCGACACCTCACCACGCACACGCACATAGGAATACGACTCCTCCACCGTGCGTTTCAGCGCAAGCGACAGCTGGGAGACCGAATATTCGGTCAAGTTCGTGGTGGTTTCGAGCGATTTATCGTTCATTGTCCTAACAATATGATAAACAGAAACCACTTATTTTTAAAGCGCGTTGAGAGGTCATATGAAGGTATTGGTAGTTGGTTCCGGGGGACGGGAACATAGCTTGTGTTGGGCGATCGCCGCGTCGCCGCTTTGCGACGCGTTATATTGCGCGCCGGGCAATGCCGGTATCGCCCAGGAAGCGGAATGCGTGCCCATTGACGCTGACAATATCGACGCTCTGGTGGCCTTCGCCATCGACAATGCGATAGACTTCGTCGTCGTCGGGCCCGAAGCGCCGCTTGTTCTGGGACTCGTGGATCGGCTTGACGCGGTTGGCGTGAAGTCATTCGGTCCCTCCGCCAAGGCATCCATTCTGGAAGCGTCAAAAGGCTTCATGAAAGATCTCTGCGCCAAATACGATATCCCCACCGCGGACTACCGCCGTTTCACCAAAGCCAACGACGCCAAAGCCTGGGTCCGGGACAAAGGTACCCCCATCGTCGTCAAAGCCGATGGTCTGGCCGCGGGTAAGGGCGTCACCGTAGCCGCTACAATCGACGAAGCCCTCACTGCAATAGACGAGGCGATGACCGGCGGCAAATTCGGCGACGCAGGCGACAGCCTGGTCATCGAAGAGTGTCTCCAGGGCGAAGAAGCCAGCTTTTTCGCCCTCTGCGATGGCGACACCGCCCTGCCCTTGATATCCGCCCAAGACCACAAGACGGTGTTTGACGGCGACAAGGGTCCAAACACCGGCGGCATGGGGGCCTACGCCCCGGCACCCATCATGACGGAATCTCTGGCGACCATCGTCATGGACCGCATCATCATGCCCACGATCAATGGCATGAAGGCCGAAGGGCGTCCCTACAAAGGCGTTCTATACGCCGGATTGATGATCACCGCGGACGGACCAAAACTGATCGAACACAATGTCCGCTTCGGTGATCCCGAATGCCAGGTGCTAATGGCACTCCTCAAATCCGACATCCTGCCCGCCCTCATCGCCGCCCATGACGGCGTCTTGAAATCCTTCGACCTTCGCTGGCGTGACGAGACGGCAATCAGCGTCGTCATGGCCTCAAACGGCTATCCCGGCAGCTATCAAAAAGGCACGCCTATCAATAACCTGGACGCAGCCGAAGCCGATGACGACGTCATAGTCTTCCACGCGGGCACGAGCCGCGACGCCCAAGGTCAGTTGATCGCCACGGGCGGTCGGGTGCTTAACGTCACGAGCTTTGGCGATTCGGTCCTCGACGCCCGGACCAAAGCCTACAAGGCGATAGACCAGATTGACTGGCCGG
>JAPKDL010000258.1 GCA_028822585.1 Alphaproteobacteria bacterium
AGTTGAAGGGTCTTTCCAACCGCTTGATAGCGCGACGCTAACGCTTCGATGGCCTGAAGCGCGGATTGATCGACCACACGGCTGCCCATAAAATCAACGATGACGAGATCAGGGTCATTTTTCGGGTCAAAAAATTCAGCGAACCCGTCCGTCGACCCGAAGAATAACGGGCCTTCGATCTGATACACCTTACCGCCTTCGGCCGTTTCCTCGGTCCAGGCGTGGATGCGCGTCGCGTTGTTCCAGGCATAGGCCAGCGCCGACACGATAACGCCCACGATCACGGCGATAGCCAAATCCGTCAACACCGTGACAATTGTTACCAACACCATGACCAGAGCATCGGTCAGCGGAATCCGGCGCAGGATGGTCACGCTTTGCCAGGCAAACGTGCCGATGACGACCATGAACATAACCCCGACCAAGGCTGCCAGCGGAATCTGTTCAATCAAACTGGACGCTACCAGAATGAAAGCAAGTAGAAACAACGCGGACGAAATACCGGACAAGCGCGTGCGTCCACCTGACTTCATATTGATTATGGACTGACCGATCATGGCGCAACCACCCATGCCGCCAAAAAATCCGGTCACAGTGTTGGACAATCCCTGCGCCATGCACTCCTGTGAGGCACCACCGGTTTTGCCGGTAATCTCGCTCACAAGATTGAGCGTCAGCAAACTTTCGATGAGGCCGATGGCGGCGAGGATCATCGCATAAGGGAAGATAATGCCCATCGTTTCCATTGTGATCGGCACCATGGGTATATGGAACAACGGCAGGCCACCCTTGATGGACGCCAGGTCACCGACACGCGGCACATCAATGCCAAAGGCGACGACAATGGCGACGACAACTACGATGCCCGCCAGAGGTGCCGGAACCGCAGCTGTAATCTTCGGCATGACCCAAATAATGGCCATGGTCAGCACAACAAGCCCCAACATGGTGACCAGAGGCCATCCGGTCATCCAAACCTTGACGCCATCGGGTCCCATGACCTGAAACTGCGTGAGTTGAGCCAGGAAGATGACGATCGCCAGTCCATTGACGAATCCCATCATAACCGGATGCGGCACCAGTCGGATAAATTTTCCCAGATGAAGCGCGCCCGCCAGAATTTGGAGTATTCCCATAAGAACCACGGTGGCGAACAAATATTCAACACCATGGGACGCGACCAGCGCCACCATCACAACGGCCAGCGCCCCCGTCGCACCGGAAATCATACCCGGACGACCGCCAATAAGCGCTGTAATCAGCCCGACGATAAAGGCCGCGTACAACCCGACAAGTGGATGCACCCCGGCGACAAAGGCAAACGCCACGGCCTCGGGCACCAACGCCAAGGCGACGGTCAAACCAGACAGCACTTCGGTTTTAATACGGCTGAACGAAAAAAAGGCGGACCCCTCCTCATCACCGGACGAAAAGCTTTCCGCAAACATCGCAAGCGTTGTCTTAATCACGTAAATAAAATCCAAATTTTTGGGAATTAGGGCTTCGCCGCGTTCATACATCATGGTGTTTAGAATGCAAAATTATTTTGCGACCGAGCGGCTGTTATAACGGCAATTACATGCTTCAGATCATTAATCTTCAATAAAGATCACTCAAGGCGCGTTAATCGACAACTTCACTGTCACCACGGGACCTTTATCAATTTAGCTATCAGATGAAAGCTCGTCGCTATGCAGCTCAAACAAGTGATTTGACGA